>DCHC01000058.1 GCA_002314755.1 Faecalibacterium sp. UBA1762
TCTCACATCATTGACAAATCTACAGGAAGAATAGACGCCGATTCTTTGTTACATATCGGATTTCGGATAAGAGCGATAACAGGGATAGCAGATTGACACAGGACATGCTTTATGGTATTGTTAATCTGGTACCAAATGGGAAGAGAATGCCCTGTGGCATAGTATAAAAACCAAAGAAAAGAGGAAAAAGAAGATGCAACAGTATGAGATGTTCGGTGCGGCAAAATGGGTGTGTGCCGGAGAATATGTAATGCCGACCGCAAAGCAGCCGGACGATAGCGGCCTGCCCCATTTTCCGCTTTTGCGGAGTAGGTTTTGCGTGGACGGTGTGCAGAATGCCGAACTGCGGGTCGTTGGACTGGGCTTTTTCCATTGTTACATCAACGGTAAAGAAATCACCGAGGACGCTTTTTTGCCCTTGAATAGCGACTATGCCCCCCGCAAAAATTATCTCCCCCAAGAAGAGCTGGCAGGTCACCGTCTGTACGTACCCAGCTACGATGTGACCGACCTGCTGCAGGAGGGGGAAAACCTGCTTGCATTGCAGTTCGGCGGCGGCTGGTACACCTTTGATGACGCTCGTTTCGGCGCGCCGCAGGCCATCTGGCTGCTACGGGTACAAACTGCCGATGGGGAGAAAGTCTTCGTTTCCGGCGAACAGGATGTGATCGGGGCAAGCTTTGTCACCACCTATTATTTCCCCTGCTTTGAAAACCATGATTATACCGGCTGGGATGACGCTGTTCTGACTGTCGGTTTTGACGATTCCGGCTGGGCTAAGGCAGTACCGGCCCCCGGCCTAAGCGAAAAGACGCAGTATCTGTTCAGCGATTGCCCCGCTGACCGGGTAGGGGAGCTGATTCCCGCTGTCTGTATGGGCGAAAAGGATGGCGTTCAGGCATGGGACGCGCTTTGCAATAGCGCCGCCTTGCCCCTGTTACAGTTGACCGGCAAAAAAGGTGAAAAGGTGATGGTGCGTTTTACCGAGGAGTTATCCTGCGACGGCTGGCCGGATACCGAATTTAGCTACGGCCAGCAAATGGAGATTATCTGTGACGGCACGGACAGACAGGTGATGCCACTGTTTACCTGGTTCGCATTCCGCTATATCTTATTAAGCGGCCCGGCTAAGCTGTTGGGTACCAAAAAGGTACATACCGATGTTGCGGTATCCGCCGGGTTTGAAAGCGACAGCGAAACCCTAAACTGGCTATGGAAAGCCTATCTGAATACCCAACTGAACAATATGCACGCAGGTATTCCCTCTGACTGTCCCCATATTGAGCGGCGCGGTTACACCGGCGACGGTCAGCTGGTTTGCCATGCGGCTATGAACGCGCTGGACGCCAGGGCATTTTACAAAAAATGGATCGAAGATATCTCCGACTGTCAGGATATTTTCTCCGGCCATATTCAATATACAGCACCCTATACCCGCTGCGGCGGTGGTCCCGGAGGCTGGGGCTGCGCCATTGTTGAGGTGCCCTATCAGTATTGGCTGCACTACGGCGACGCCGAGCCCATGAAGAGACTTTATCCCCAAATGCTGCGGTATTTTGATTATCTGGAAAGCCATTCGGTAAATAACCTGGTTGTCAGAGACAAAGAAGGTGAGTGGTGTCTGGGCGATTGGTGCGCGCCCCAGCGGGTACTGCTGCCTGCTGCCTTTGTCAACAACTACTTTTATATCAAGAGCATGCAGCGTACGATTACCATTGCCCCAATGATCGGCCGGGAATGCGATATCCCCATGTTGGAAAAACGGATCGCAGACCGCAAGGAGGCATTGACGGCAGCTTATTTCAATACCTGGGACGGCAATTTCTTCGGCAGTCAGCAGGCGGCCAATGCCTTTGCTGCAGAGCTGGGCATCGGTAATCAGGAGACCTGGAAAGGATTGGTCGACCGGTATAAAGAAGATCACAGCTTTGATACCGGTATTTTCGGTACGGATGTTTTGATCCGCAATTTGTTTGAACGGGGTCAGGCACCCCTTGCTTTGCAGCTGTTGACGGGGGACGGTGCCACCAGCTTTGAGGGAATGCGACGTGCAGGTAGTACAACCATTTGGGAAAACTGGCCCACCAGCTGGTGGGATCGCAGCCACGACCACCCTATGTTTGGCGCAGCCTGCAGTGCCCTGCACGATTATATTCTGGGTATTCTGCCTGCCACGCCGGAAAACCCGGGCTATAGTCCTGTCAGGCTTGCCCCGGCGGTGGATTGCGGCCTGACCTACGCCAAGGGCTACCGCACATTGCCCAGCGGACGGGTAGATGTGGAGTGGCATCGGGACGGTGAAAAGGTGACCGTAACAGTCACTATGCCCGAAAATCTGTCCGGGACTTTGACCCTCGCCGGTATACAATATCCGCTGCTGGCAGGAGAGAATGTCTTTTGTGCAACATTATAAACGGATTTTTCCGAAGAGTGAGGGACAATAACAGGAAGGGATGACAGAACAGTGAGAATTACATTTATCGGCTCTAGCCACGGGGTACCGGAACCAAACAGAAGATGCTCCAGTGCTATGATCACGGTAGGGGACGCGGTCTATTTTATGGATATGGGTACGGATGTGGTCACCCCGCTGCGTACCAGGCATATTCCGATTCAAACCGTGAAAGCCGTGTTCATAACGCATATGCATGGGGACCATACCAACGGACTGATCCCCTTTGTCGATATCTGCAGCTGGTATTTTCGGGATGCGGCCCCAGCGATCTATCTGCCGGAGCTGGGGCCGGTGGAGCAGCTGCGCGGATGGCTGAAATGCAATGGCACAGACCTGCGAAAAGAGATTACCTTTGCTCAGGTACAGGAGGGAACCTTCTACAATGACGGAACACTGCAGGTGACTGCGTTCCGTACACAGCACACCGGTTGTTCCTATGCTTATCTGGTAGAGGCGGAGGGCAAAAGAGTACTGTTTACCGGTGATCTGTGCCATAAAGGTCCCCAGGAGGATTTTCCGGTCAGTACTGCCCAAAACGGCAACAAGCTGGAGCTGGCTATTTGTGAAACGGCACACTTTGACGCCACCGCTTATGCCCCTGTCATGAAAGAGTTGACCATTGACAGGGTGGTGATCAATCACTACCAGCCGATTTTACTTGCAGGTATTTTTGAACTGGAAAAGATGCTGGCACCGACCCCGGTGGAGCTTGCGACCGATGATATGGAGATCGTGCTATAAGAAAGGGCGGGCAGGCAAAAATCGGAGGAATCAAAAGCAATGAGTAAATAGTAACCCCTTTGGGATTACATTGCTCTTCGGGGTAGAGAACAGCAAGTCCTGACCTTTGCCCAAATTGGGGAAATTTTGGGCTTTTCTGCCGATCACTCTTTTTTAGACAGCAAAAAAGAACTGACGGCATACGGTTATGCCGTCAAAAAGATTTCCATTAAAAACGAAACAGTGATTTTTGAGAAGAGCAGCGAAAAGACTACATGATGATAAAAAAGGGGAACCACGGCAATGTATGAATTGGTGCAGGTGGGTGTACGCAGTTTTTATATGGATTGTCCTGCAAAGGTTGGCTTTTACTTAACAGGGGAAAAACAGGTTGTGCTGATAGATTCCGGCAGCGATAAGGACGCCGCCAGGAAGGTAAAAAAGATATTGGATGAACAGGGCTGGCAGCTGAAAGCTATTTTTAATACCCATTCCCATGCCGACCATATCGGCGGGAATCAATACCTGCAAAACCTGACCGGCTGCAAAATATACGCACCCGGAACGGAGCAGGCATTGGCCTGTTTTCCCATTTTGGAACCGGTCACACTGTACGGTGCCTCTCCGCTTTCGGAGTTACAGAATAAATTTTTATTGGCAAAGGAATCCGGGGTGGAGAGAATAATACCGGAGATTTTGCCGCCGGGTCTGGAGCTGCTGCCGTTGCCCGGTCATAGCTTTGATATGGTAGGTTTTCGCACAGAGGACGACACCGTCTTTTTGGCTGACTGTCTTTCCGGCGAGGAGACCCTGCAGAAATATCACGTCAGCTTTTTGTATGATGTAGAAGCTTATTTAACTACGCTGGATCAGGTGGCAGAGATGAAGGCAACCTGCTTTGTCCCTTCCCATGCAGCTCAGACGGCGGATATCGCGCCGCTTGCCAAACGGAATATCCGCAATACCCTGGAAATAGCGGAAAAAATAACAGAAATATTGGCTGCGCCCATGTGCTTTGAAGAACTGCTTTCCCGGCTATTCCGGGAATACGGACTCAGTATGAATATTACGCAGAGAGTATTGGTGGGCAGCTCTGTCAAGGCGTATCTGCACTATCTGTCCGGTCTGGGGAAAATCGCATACCGATTTGAAGATAACCTGATGGTTTGGTGTCGGGTATAGGGAACCATCACATACGGTTGTTTATGAGAGATTATAAGATGAAGAAGATTATTACAAGCATTATTTGTGCGGTTGCTGTGCTTGCAATCTGGTTTTTCGGAACCGGTTTACTGAAAAACACATCAGCATTTATTCAAGACTATGCAGTGTCCGCAGACGGAAGCCGGATGACTCTGACTGTAGGGGTGGCATCCTCTATGGGGTACCTGCGTAAGGTGGAGATCCATCAGCAGCAGGGCGGTAAGCTCTATCTGGATTGCTACAATGCATTTGGCGGGCTCAACGGCAACATTGGCGCAACAAATGAATATACGGTTCCGCTTTTGCCGGAAACAGATAGTATCGCCTTATACAAAGGCAATAACTGTTATACAGTTGTTTTGAGCAAAGATGAAGCCGGCAATTGGGAGCGAGTATAATAAAACTGTACTCACCCGATCTTTCCAAAGAAATACCCGCCTGCAGGCAGCACAACGTGATATCCGTCAGCCTGTTTTTGCGGGACAGGGCCTTCCAACGGAATAAGCTGCCTGTTTTGTTTTACGGTGACGGTAACGGGCTCGGCTGCCTCCGGCAGATAGATTTCGCCCTGCTTTACGCTGCGGATGACGCCACTGTTGTTGGTCAACAGAAGATAGAAGCTGCCGTCTTCGCATCTGGTCAGCTGGCTGTTGGCAAAGCCCTGTACGGTTACGGGCAGCAGTGCCTCCAACCGCTGCTTCAGACGGGCAGGGTTACAGGTTTTTTGAGGGCACATGGTAGAATATTTGCCGTTGTCCGTCAGATCAATCACGACCTCGTACTTTTCAGAATCAAAGAAATCCTCCCGGACAATATCCACGGCGTCCGGTACGGTGCTGTTAAACAGAGAGGCGCACTCCGTGCCCTTCATCTCGCCAGAGGCACGGAAAACCGTGCGCAAACCGTCCATTACCCGCGTTAATGTTTCCTGGAAGCCGGTATCGATAGGGTAGCCAAGATATTTTCCCGGCAGATTCGGCTGCTGCAGACTCGGTAGCAGTTCCAGACAGGCAGGCAGCACCACTGCCGCTGGGATAACAGGGGTACCGATCAAGTTGTACTTGCGGGTAAAATCGATAAACTGTTTTTTCACCAGGCCGTAGGGGGTCAGCTCAAAATCCTTCCAGTCATAGAAGGTGTTGCACATACCCCATTCCTCAGAAATAAAACCGGCGCCTGCCATGTAACTGACCAGGTGCAGACGGCGCTGCAGCGAGCGGCTGCTGCCGCCCTCTTCTCCCTTGGTCTCGAAGGGGAAATCCACCCCGGAATGAATGTTCCATTCATTTTTGCCGTCCCGTTGGTAGCTGCAGGCAGAGAACGGGTCGCCGCCCCAGGGCTCGTAATAGCAACCGAATTCCTTACCGGTGGCCTTCGCCATACCGCGGGCGTAGGCGATCTGAATCCGGGTATCTGTGGTCTGGGCGCCTATTTCCACCATCAGTCGTTTTGCACCGGCCTGCAGTTCTATGGCAAAGGGCAGATTGGCGCTGTCACAGGGCAGCAGATCACCCTGTACCTGCTTTTGTCGTTTGGCAAACAGAATTTTGCAGCGGTCAATGTATTCAGTGGCATTTTGCGGTTTACCCAGCTCGGCCATCTCCTGTGCATTCATACTTTCTAAAAAAAGATGGGGGAAAGGAAATTGCTGATAAATGGTATCCGAAATAGCTTTTTCGGTCCATTCCGGGCAGTTGCCCCGTTCCAGCTTGCCCAGGTCGCTGCCGTAGTTAGAGGACCATTCATGCATTTGAAATCCGTAAAAGTTTTCTCCTGACATACGGCGATAGTCGTTGACCAGTTTGGTGTCATAGGGGTATTCTTCAATGTAGCAGCCACCCTGCAGCCGGTCAATGTAAAAGGGGCAGCCGGTCCGATTTACCAGGCGGTAAAGCTCGCCTCCTTTTGCTGCAAGGATGTTAAAGCTGAGAGGCTTTTCCACATCAATACTTTGAGAAAAACGTATGCCGAAATGCTCGGTGACCAAACCCGCTTTTATCTGGGCGTCCCAGGTTTCAGGCAGATAGCAGTGAAAATATGTAAACATATCCTTTCCTCTTTTCATGTTCGGAGATTGACAAAGGCGGTTGCTTTACCCCCAAAAGTATAACAGAAGAAAAGACAAAAAGCAAAAGAAAAACAAAGGATAGGCGGTTAGATAGAGAAAAGCCAAAAACTCAATTGCGTCTGACAGAAAAATAAGTATATCTGACCGGAAGGCAGACTGTGTGGTTGCCGCTGGAGAAAGGAAAAGAACATGATTATCAGAAAACTGAAAAAGGAAGAAAGATTTCCCGGGTATCTCATTTCCGCCTACTGTTTTCATGTCCGAAAGGATAATATCGAAGCGGACAGGCAGGAGGTTGAAGCACAGGAGGCAGAAACCTGGGGCGCGTTTACTCAGGGCAATACCCTTGCGGCAAGAATTACCAACCACGACTTTGAATTTTACATCGACGGCAGCCCGGTTTGTGCCGGCGGTATCGGCGGCGTTGCCACTTTGCCGGAGTACCGTAATTCCGGTGCTATCCGGGAAATCTTCAGCCAGCTTTTGCGGGAGGCATATCGTAACGGGCAGGTTATTTCCACCCTCTATCCTTTTAACCATGCCTTCTACCGCAAGCAGGGCTATGATACGGTGGTTTATCAAAACAGGTATGAGATGGCCCCCATCTTGTTGGAAGCCTACAAGACGGACTGTGAGGCAGTCATGTGGCAACAGGGAGATGAGGTGGAGCCATACCTTGCCCTGTATCTGGAGTTTGCCCGCCAGTACAATTTTGCCAGAGTTCGTGATTTGAAGACGATGGCGGAGCATTTAAAGGTCGAATCGCTGTTTAAGGATCGAAGGTTTAGCTATCTTTTTCGGCAAAAAGGGGAAGATGTGGCTTATCTGATTTTCAGCGACGCCAAAACACCGGACCGAACCCTTCTACAGGTAGAGGAGGCGATCTGGAAAAACCGACAGGGGTTTGAGGCAATTCTTGCATTTTTGGGGAGATTTGACGCCGATTATATGAAGATAAATCTGCCGCTGCCTGCGGGAATTGACTTGCTGCGGATTCTGCGCACCAGAAAAGCCTATGACGCGACGAAAAATACCCGGTTTGAATTTATGGTACGGGTAATCAATGCAGAAAAACTTCTTTCCGTTATTAAAAAGCCGGAAAACTGTGATTTTACCTTGAGCTTGCAGGATGACCTGATTCCGGAAAACAACGGCGTTTTCCGAGTTAGAGAGCGAGAGGTTATTCGCCTTCAGGGAGAAGGCGATATGCCGGATATTGCATTGGCAGCCCCCACCTTTGCGCAGATGGCCACGGGTGCAATCAATCTGGACGAAGCCATGCTAAAGCCGGATGTTCAGGTCAATGCTAACGAGGATATGCTGCGGGCAGTCTTTACGGAAAAGAAGCTTTTTATCAACGACCCCTTCTGATGACCTGGAAACCGGCACGGTTTTTCGCACTCTTAAAGTAAAAAGAGAATTTCTGCAATGGATACCGTGGAAAAAAGCTATAGTGTTAACAGAATGAAATACTTTTGAAATAATTAATGTTACAGATGTGGGGACAGTTGATCGGGGCAGACCAATCAAATGCGATCAATACGCCCAGCTTCTAAAAGACTTTTCCGAATATCCGCAAAATCCATTAAGCGGTGTCAAAACAGTAACAAACGGGAAAATCTGCAATGTTCTTCGGAAAATCTGCGATGACAAACAGTCGAAAAATGAGTATAAACTAAACCATACTAAGGAACGGCGTTTAAAGGGGTTCTGCGGCACAGGTTGGCCAAAGGAAGTCCTTACCTTAAAATTGATTTTCTTCTCATTTTCTTCTCCTATAAAAAAGCAAGAACAGACAAGAGTTATCCGCAAACTCTTGTCTGTTCTTGCTTTTTCTGCTTTTGCAATTGTTCTCAAGCGAAAGGTTTTAGTCCGGGTAAAAAGAGGTATCGGTGACCACCTGAATCAGAACATCAAAATCACTGTCAAGAATTGCATCGGCTACGCAGATCGCACCGTTTTGTTCAGTGACTGATGCGGAACCGCTGAGAATTCGGATGGATTGAACCTGGCCGGGAATATCGGTAAAGGTATAGCTGCCGTTTTTCAGAATATGCAGATAGTAGGTATTTCCTTTACAGGTGCAGGCGTATTCATCACAGGGCAAAACCGGGCCGCCACGGGTACCGTGAATCGCTTCACCGTATTTTGCCAGCCATGTGCCGATTTCCTTCAGACGGTCGCGCTGACGGGGTTCTATGCGGCCATCCGGCATGGGTCCGTTGTTCAATAAAAGGTTGCCGTCTCCGCCGACGCAGCTGACCAGATTGCGGATAACCTCCTGTTTGGTCATCATGACACCGCTGGGCTTATAGGACCAGATTCCACCCACCAGGCACAGACAGGATTCCCACGGACGTTGGTTGTCAAATTTACCCACCTGTTGTTCGGGGGTATAAAAATCGCCGGTGTATTCCGGTATACGCTGCCCGTGTACCGAGGCAAGCATTCGATCATTGATCAGGATACCGGGGTGTAATGCGCGCGCCAGCTTGAGAATGGTATCCGGATTCCATTCTTCAAACGCTCCGCCGATATGGTCAAACCACAAAAGATCAATTCTACCGTAGTTTGTCAGCAGCTCTACCAGCTGCGAGGTGTAAAACTGCAGATATTTTGTGTTGTCTTCTACCAGATAATCCGGATGATACCAGTCACGGGCAGAATAGTAAATACCAAATTTGATCCCATTGCGATGACAGGCATCTGATAGCAGACGAATGATATCCTTTCCGCAGGGACAGTCGGCAGCGGTGGAACGGTGAGCGGAATATCTGGTGTCAAACAGGGAAAAACCGTCGTGATGCTTGGTGACAATGACAAAATACTTCATACCGGCTGCCTTGACGGTGTCGATCCATTCGTCTGCGTCAAAATGGATCGGATTAAAGCGTTGGTATAGCTTGTCATATTCCTCCGCCGGCAAACCGGGATCCAGCACTGTTGGGTGGTCACCGGGACGGGGACCTTTTCGACACCAGGAGATATCTCCGCCACATAGCGCGGCAGGCCCCCAGTGCACAAACATACCGAACCGGGCGTCGCGGAACCATTTCATCTCTTCTTTGGTTGCGCGGTAAAAATCACTCATCTGCCGGGGAAAACCGTTTTCGTTATATACGTTCATATCTCTTTCCTCCCTTATTAGGTGTGATTATTGCGTATGTCAAACCGGACAGTACCGCAGATTGTACGGTAGCCGGGCAATCTATTCATTCCGCTCGCCTTTTTTTGATCGGGTAATTCGTTTTAGGTCTTCGCAGGGTGACAGGCCGGTTATTTTTCGGTAGTGACGGTAAAAGGTGGAATACTCCGAAAAACCGCTGGCTTCAAAGGCAAGACAGATGCTACCGGTCTGGTACAGGGTTCGCTGGGCAAGTAGAATACGCCTTTGCATGGCGTACTGCCAGATGCTGCAGCCCATAATGCTGCGAAAACGCCGATTGAGGTGGGCTTTATCCCGGTACAGAGCTGCCGCCAACTGATCCAGATTCCAATCTTCTGTAAGATGAGCCGAGATGTAGCGGATGACGGCCCGGGTCAGTTCATCACCTGACGGGACGGTGAGTAGATCAGAATCTGTCATACGACTGAGCTTGGCCAAAATAACGGCAACTACTGCCAAAATAGTCTCTTTTACTTCTGGAGTATTGACCGAGCTTTCTGCCAGCTGCAGACAGCTGTCTAACCAATCCCGCTCCCGGTCAGAAAAGGTATAGCTGCAGTGACCGTCCCGAACGACACTCATTAACCGATCAAATCCACCCGGAAAAGCCTCCGGCTCTAAAAGAATGGCAATCCGTTCGTAGGTCTTTGCACCGGTGCGGAGAATGACATTGTGTGTCTGTCTGCAGTCCATTAAAATCAGTGTGCCTGGCACCAGACAGTACACGGTACCTTCTACGGCAAATTCGGCGTCTCCACCTAAAAAGTAGTAAAGCTCATAGGCGCGGTGAGAATGGCTGCAAAAGGTTTCATCCTGTGCGTCCGGGTTTTGTGTTACCGTGTGGTGCAGATATAATTCTCCGTCACGCCATGTGGCGAGAATCTGATTGTTCATTTTCTTCACCTCTCTCTTCATACTAACAGGGAAAGTCATTTTTTGCAATATTTTTTTCATTATCTGCAATTCCATTGCAACTATTAACAAATATAATAAGAAAGAAGAAGGGAGTGATCCTATGAAAATAATTCAAAAAGACAAATTGACCCTAAAGATATTTGAAACCCGTCAGCAGCTGGGGCAGAACGCCGCTGCAGAGATTGCCGCATGCTTTATCAAGTTGTTGGAGCAAAAGGAACATATCAGTGTCATATTCGCCGCAGCACCTTCGCAGAATGAAACCCTGTGGACGCTGAGAGAGCATTCGGAGATTGATTGGCCGCGTATTCATGCCTACCACATGGATGAATATGTGGGGCTGTCCCAACATGCTCCGCAGCGGTTTGCAAGCTATCTGAAGGATGCGTTGTTTGATCATGTTCCGCTGGGAAGGGTGGAGTATTTGGACCCTGTAGGTGACCCGAAAGCGGAGGCTATGCGGTATGCCGCGCTTTTGAAAGAAGACCCTGCCGACGTGGTATGTATGGGTATCGGGGAAAATGGCCATATTGCCTTTAATGACCCTCATGTAGCGGATTTTCATGACCCGTTGGCAGTTAAAATGGTCGATCTGGACTCGGTGTGCAGAATGCAGCAGGTTCATGACGGTTGTTTTGCATCCCTTGACCGGGTCCCTGTCAGCGCGTTGACGCTGACGGTACCTACCTTGGCTGCGGCTACCTACCGTTTTTGCATGGTACCTGCCGCTTCCAAAGCACAGGCGGTCAAAAATACCCTCGAAGGGGAAATCAGCGTCGGCTGCCCGGCGAGTATTTTGCGTCTAACAGAAAATTCCGTGATGTACTGTGATGCAGACAGTGCGTCGCTTTTATCCGGAGGGCTATAAGTGGATCATCCGTTGAAGATCGCCTTTGCCGGTCTGAGGCATGGGCATATATTGGCGCTTTTCAGCCAGATAGAAAACCGGAAGGATCTTGTTTTTTCCGGCGCGTGGGAGCAAGATCAACAGGCAAGGCAGGCCGCAGTCAAGCTGGGTGTCAGCTGCAGCTATACGTCCTACGAAGCGATCTTGAAGGATCCTGCGGTGGATGTGGTCGCCATCGGGGATTACTATGTGCGCCGAGGCCAGCTTGCCATACGCGCTCTGCAGGCGGGCAAGCATGTTCTTGCGGATAAGCCGCTTTGCACCTCTTTGGAGGAGTGCAGCCTGATCCGGAAAGAGGCCGAAGCACGCCGTCTTACGGTCGGCATGATGCTGGATCTGCGCTCCTCTCAGAATATGGTGACCGCCCTGGAGGCTGTTCGCAGCGGCAGGATCGGCAAAGTTAACAATATCCTGTTTGAAGGGCAGCATCCTATGTTGTACGGTAGTCGGCCGGAATGGTATTTTGAAAAGGAAAAATACGGTGGGCTCTTTAATGATATAGCAATCCACGGGATAGATGCTGCCCGGTTGTTTACCGGATCGGAACTGCAGACCGTTATCGGTGCGCGGGACTGGAACTTTTATGCTGAGCAACAGCCGGAGTTTCCGGATTCCGGCCAGCTGACGGTTAAAATGGCTGACGGGGCAGGTGTTATGGGGGATATTTCCTACGGGGTGCCGGATGCGCAGGGGTATACTCACCCGGACTATTGGCGTTTCCGTGTCTGCGGGAAATTGGGGTATCTCACCTTTACCTATTCCAGTGATGGGGTGACAGCCTGCCTGGATGGACAGGATAAGCCCTGCCGTCTGGCGGATGTGCCGGTTGAAAAAAACTGGTTGGATGAATATGTTGAAGCTGTTTACACAGGGAATGCCGACTATACAGTAGATATGCTTGCTTCACAGGAGGCGGCGCTGAAGATAGAAAAAGCGGCAGTCCATGAAGCAGGGATAAATTTCGGGAGAGGAAGAAACTAAGATGGAAAAATTGAATGTAGCCATTATCGGACAGGGAAGAAGCGGAAGAGATATTCACGGCAATTTTTTCCGCAGTGCAGAAAACACCAAGTACACTTTAAAGGCTGTGGTTGATGCCATTCCGGAGCGCCGTGAACGGGCAAAAGCAGAATACGGCTGTGACGTATATGCCAGCTATCAGGAACTGTTCGACCGCAAAGATATTGATCTTGTGGTGAATTCCACATTCTCACACCTGCACATCCCTGTGACAATTGATCTGTTGAACCACGGCTTTCATGTCATCAGTGAAAAACCATTTGCCAAAACCTACGAGGACGGATGCCGAGCCATTTTGGTCGCTAAAGAGAACGGAAAAATGCTGAATGTATTTCAGCAGTCCCGGTTTGCTCCGGCCTTTCGCAAGGTTCAGGAGGTGTTGACAAGCGGAAAGCTGGGCACGGTAATGCAGATTAACCTGCATTATAATAGCTTCGGTCGTCGCTGGGACTGGCAGACCAGCCAGGCATACGCCGGCGGCAGTGTTCGGAATTCCGGCCCCCACCCGTTGGATCAGGCGCTGTGTCTGCTGGGGTTTCCGGAAAAACCGGAGGTTTATTCCAAGTTGGGTCGTGCGGTCACCTACGGTGATGCAGAGGATTGGGCGAAAATAATGCTTACAGCGCCGGATAAACCCCTGATCGATTTGGAAATTTCCAGCTGTGACTGTTTTAATGACTATTCTTTTTTGATTATGGGGACAAACGGCTGTCTGAAATCCACCTTGACGGATATGACGGTGCGCAGTTATGATCCCGCCAAAGCACCGGAACATTATCAGATTATGGAGCCTTTGCGTCATGCGGACGGAACCCCGGCGTACTGCTCGGAGGAGCTTGATTGGCAGGAAGAACAGTTCCACTTGGAGGGCAATGTTTTTGGGTCTGCCGTAAGGATGTATTATGACATGATTTACGATCATCTGGTGAATGGCGCGGAAATGGAAATAACGCCGGAGCAGGTTCTGACCCAGCTGAAGGTGATCGACCTGATTCATGCCCAAAACCCGCTGAGCGTTTTTTAAGAGGGATTAGAAATGAAAATAGCCATCTTGGGAACAGAAAATTCTCATGCCTACGCCTTTGCCAATCTGCTTCATAACGACCCCGATTATCGGGATGTGGAACTTGTTGGCATTTACGGTGCAGAACAGGAAGCTAATTACCAGATTGTTAACGAGGGTTTATGTAACAATATTGCCGAAAAACCGGAGGATTATTTGGGCAAGGTGGACGGTATTATGGTCACTGCCCGTCACGGAGATTTGCACTTGGCCTATGCGTTGCCCTATCTTCGCGCAGGTATTCCGGCCTTTATCGATAAGCCCTTTACTGTTGGGTTGGAGCAGGCAGAGCAGTTGATTGCAGTGGCAAAGCTCTCCGGTGCTGCCCTGTGCGGCGGCTCGGTATTGAAGTACCCGGATGAGTTTAACCAGCTCAAGCGCTTTTGCGCGACAAATTCCATCACCGGCGGCTTTGTTGCCGCGCCGATTAATATGGTCAACCCGTATGGCGGTTTTTACTTTTACTCCAGCCATCTTGTGGAGATGATGTTTTCGGTGTTCGGCAGCGACATCAGGGCAGTGCAGGCATTTTGCCCGGATGAAGCGACCAATCGGGTTTCGGTTCGATTTGATTACGGAAGCTTTGATGTGTTGGCACTGTATTCCGGCAGCTACAGCTATGTGGTATCTGTTTGTTCGGAGAAGGGCTTTCGCAGTGCCACTGTGGAAGATTTATCCTACTGCTTTAAAATAGAGATGGAGGAGTTCCTTCACACGGTGCGCACCGGTAAGATGCCCCAGACCTATGAGGAGATGAAAAAACCGCTGGTGGTGTTGCATGCCGTGGAGAAATCTTTCCAAAGAGGCGTACCGGTTGTACTGTAGACCGGGCAATGGGTTTTAATCCCGTGCGGGTTTTGTGAGCAAAAAAAGTATGAAACAGGGAAGGTGTGGCTTGAGATATGATCACCCGACTGAAAAGTGACAGAATCATTATCGGCGAAGGGTTAGTTTCCGGCTATGTGTATCTGGAAAACAGTCTGATCCGATATGTCGGAAAGGAGGAACACCCGTATGACACGCAGGAGGACCTGTCAGGACAATACCTTTCACCCGGGATGATTGATCTGCACACTCACGGCGGCGGCGGACATGAGTTTTTCGGCGGTGCGCAGGATATTGTGGAGGGCTGTAATTTTCACCTGGCCCACGGTACTACGTCCATCTGCCCGACAATCTCAGCTGCGCCGTTTGAGGTAATGGCAAAATCGGTGCAGCAGGCGGCGAAAGCCAAACGGGATAGCCGGTTAAAGAGTAATTTTCTGGGTCTTCATTTTGAGGGACCGTATCTTTCTGCCAAACAGTGTGGCGCGCAGTGCCCGGATTTTATTACCCCGCCTATTCCGGAGCAGTATGAAAAGCTGATAGAAGAGGCAGGAGACTTGATCGTCCGCTGGACATTTGCGCCGGAAAATGACCCGGAAGGAAGCTTTTGCAGATACTTGTCCGCGCATCATATCCTTGCCTCGGCAGGGCATACCGATGCGACTGGTGAGGAGATGGATGTGGCAATGCGCTGCGGCTGCAGCCTGGTGACCCATTTATACTCCTGTACATCAACCGTGACCCGTGATCACGGCTTTCGCAGACTGGGCGTCATTGAACACGCTTTTTTGCATGATGAAATGACCGCTGAAATAATAGGCGACGGAAAGCATCTTCCACCGGAGCTGATCCGTCTGATTTTGAAGGTCAAAGGAGAGGACCGGGTTACCCTTTGTACGGACAGTCTGGCTTTGGCCGGTACCGCTGTAACAAGTGGCGAAACCTTGGGTACCGCTTTTATTATTGAAGACGGTGTCTGCAAGCTGAAGGACCGCAGTGCTTTTGCCGGAAGTATTGCGACTGCCGACCGGATTATGGAGGTGATGGTCCGGGAGGTGGGCTTGCCGGTCTGTAAGGCGGTGAAGCTAATGTCTGACAACCCTGCAAAACTACTGAATTTGAATAAGGGACAAATTATGCCGGGAATGGATGCCGATATCATCTCCTTTGATGATCAGTTCCATGTCCATACCGTTTATGTTATGGGAGAAAAAATCTGATAAAAAGGGCATAACAAAAAATGAGCACTGCAATGTTGTTTTAGATGCAGTGCCTATTTTTCGTGAAATTGTAAAGCCGATTTTAAGGCAGCCTATTCTTTGTCGCTGTTTTGCAGTGCCAGTTCCATCATTCGCTGAATCTGTGTTTCGAACCGTTCGGCTGGGATCAAAGCGATACCGTCCTCGTCGCTTAGCACAATCAGCCGTTCACCGCCGACCAAACCGAAATGATTTCGGGCATCACGGGGGATAACGATCTGACCCCGGTCATTGACAGTGACAGAACCCCAAATGTTTTTACCCTTTGGTGCGAGAATAGAGGAACGGATATCTTCGTTGTTGTCAGAGTGGATCAGACTGTCGACGGTTACACCATATGCTTCGGCCAGTAAACAACATTTATCAATATCCGGGACGGTTGCGCCGGTCTCCCATTTTGCATACGCCTGACGGGATATGTTTATTTTTTCAGCTATCTCCTCCTGGGAAAAACCGTGCAGGGTTCGCAGCATAACAAGATTATCCTTAAACATGACTGTTAAACCTCTTACAGATCAAGCTGCTCAAACCGCCTGCAGGCATTTTTGCAGGCGAACCGGGTAAGCACAGTGTACAGAATAAAACCACCAAAAAACAGAATAAGCTGTAGAGTAAGAGCCTGTGTGCCGAAGGCGTTCAGCTTTTCAAGACCGGGAAAATGGTGCAGGGCTTCGCCAATGCCAAGGGTCAAAAAAGACAGAATAATAAAACGGAGGAAGGGTTTTCCGAATTGATAGGCTGTCCGGAAGAAACCACCGACAAAAATTGCGTTAAATAGTCCGAAAATGAAGAAGGCCATACCGAGAGCAAATCCGTTGGCGTTCATCAGGGCGTTGTTTCGGTAGGCATCCGCATTTGAAAGAACGGTCATGCGTATAACGACAGCAAAGCCCATGATCAGCAGACTGCAAAGCTCAATAAAACAGCAGAACAGATATTTCCCTTTGACGATATCCCGTTTGGCAATGGGCAGCAAAGCGGAAAAAAGGATATCGTTGGTCTCCCGCGCATTTTGAAAGCTTTGAAAAATACCCAGACACACAAAGAATACACCGCACAGAATCGGATAACCCGGAATAAAAAACATCAGACCAAACAGAATAAACAGAAAAGACAGGCAGGATGCACTCAGCTTGCATTCTTTCCTAAAGATATCACGCATTTATCTCGCCCCTTTCCATCCGTAAAAAGGTTTCCTCCAGGCTTTCACCCTCTTCGGAGTAGCTTTTGATAAATTCTGGCTTTGGCAGAGCAGCGACAATCCGGCCTTTGGAAATATAGACAATATCATCGGCACATTTTTCTATATCCGAAATAATGTGGGTGGAAAAGAAAACCGCTATACCGTCCTCCTTTAACTGCCGGAACACACCCAAAAGCTCGTCTCTGGAAAAAGGATCCAGTCCACTGGTCGGTTCGTCCAACAGCAGGACCCTGGCCCGGTGGGAAAGGGCGATCAGAAGATTGACCTTCACCTTCATCCCCTCAGAAAGCTCCAGCACCGTCTTGTTTTCATCAATTTGAAAAAGCTGCAGATACTTGCGGTAGGCCTCTTCATCCCAGGTATCGTAAAACCGTTTGATGACATCGGTCATGTCTTTTATTCTTTTACGCGGATACCAGCTGACAGACCCGGTGGAATAACCGATCTGTTTTTTGATTTCTGCCTCGTTTTCAGATAGAGTTTTTCCAAAATAGCGGATATCTCCGCTGTCTGGATGGACTAAATGCAGCATAGATTTGATAGTGGTAGTTTTTCCGGCACCGTTGCGACCGATAAAACCGGTTATGCGGCCGGATTCTATCTGAAAAGAAACATCCTGTAGGTGGAACGAAGAATAGACTTTGTTTAACTGCTGTATTTCAAGTCAAGTCCGAAATTGTGTGTA
>DCHC01000027.1 GCA_002314755.1 Faecalibacterium sp. UBA1762
TTGAATTTTTAGAGGTTACCAAAAGAAATGTCTTTTCATTTTATGTGATTTTCGTTTCTTTCGTTTTCCGGAACGGGCAGCTAACATATTGCAGCGAACAGCAGTACACACAAGGAGAATGTTCAATGTATTGCATTGTCATTACTTGACATTTACGTAGAAGAATGACATAATGAAAGTGTCGTTGAGAACTGTAATAAAAAGGGAGGATTACCGTGGTAAAGCATGTTGTGTGTTTTAAACTGAAGGATAATAGCCCTGAAAAATGTCAGGAGGCAAAAGAAATTCTGCTTTCTATGCAGGGCAAGGTACCGCAAATCCGGCAGATTACCGTGGATCTGGATTTTCTGCATTCGTTTCGTTCATATGATGTAATGCTGACGGTATTGGTAGAGGATGTCACGCAGCTGGAGGCCTATCAGCAGGACTCTTACCACTGCGATACCGTCAAACCCTATATGCACGCAGTACGAACGGACAGTGTGGCAATTGACGCAATCGTATAAGTAAAAATAGGATCAATAAAAACCGGCCATTCGGCACGATTTGTGCAAAAATGAATTGTACGGAAGGACAGAATGTGGTATAATAGCCGAAAAGTATTTTTCACCTTTTTGTCTCATACCGAAAGGGAAAACCTTTATGCAGAAGGGATGATCGGGCAGTGAACAACCGTGGATGGATTGCGGCAGCGGCACGCAGCATGGTCTTTCTTATGCAGCTGGGTTTTTCTATTTTGTTGCCGGTTGTGGGCTGTCTGACTGCAGCTTGGTATCTTCAAGAAAAAAGCGGCTGCGGCGGCTGGGTTTGGCCGGTTGCGATTGTACTGGGACTTGCAATGGGAGCATCCTCCTTTACGGAGTTTGCCCGATATATGCAAAAGGAGGCCCGGATAAGACCATTGACCGATTGGGAGAACCCATCTACACAGCGGGATACCAACGGCTCCCGCCAAGGTACAGATCAGCAAAAGACAGAGGAGATTACTTCCCCTGAAGGAGATAGAAAGTGAAAAAACTGGATTCTACCGTAAAATCAGAAACGCTGCGTATTCTTGTCGGAACAGCAGGAATCGGTCTGCTGGCTCAGCTGGTTTTTATTTTGATTGGGCAATGGAGTTTACCGGTATTGCTGGGCTCAGTGTTGGGCGGCGGCTGGGCGGTGCTGAATTTTTTGCTTATGGGCATCACGCTGCAAAACACGCTGGGTATGCCGGAGCAACAGGCTCGCAATAAGATGAAATCCAGCTATTCTCTGCGCACAGGGCTGACATTGGCGGTGTTGGTGGTCAGTATTCTGGTCCCCTGTTTTTCTTGGATCAGTGCGGTGGTCGGTATTTTTTCACCCCGCGTGACCATCGCCATCCTCTCTGCTTTTCGCAAAGAATACGGAGCCCCGGTAGATAATCCTCTGCCGGTAGAGGATCAGGAAGAGGACGAGGACGAGGATGAGCTGGAAAAGATACTGGACCGCGTTTATGGCGGAAAAGTGAATTATGACACTTCCGAATCCGGGCAGAACGCGCTCGGGGCCGATACCGGTGCCAAAACGGAGGCAAAACAGTAAAATGGATATATCAGTCAACGGTGCCAGAATATGGTTTACCATACCTGTTCTGGGTGGGATCAAAATCACGGCGACGCAGGTCAACTCTCTGCTGGTCATTGCGGTAATCACGGCGGTTTGCGCCTGGTTGACCCATGACTTAAAGGTGCGTCCCACCAGCAAGCGTCAGCTTGTGGCGGAGATGATTGTCGGGGCAATGGAGGGCCTGGTTCGCAGCAATATGGGCGAGCGTTTTCTCAGTTTTACCCCTTTTATTACCGCTCTGCTCAGTCTCTCTGCTCTGTCCAGCCTTTCTGGCCTTTTGGGCCTTTACTCTCCCACAGCGGATCTGAATACCGAGCTGGGCTGGGCCCTTATGGTGTTTGCTCTGATCACTTATTACAAGATGAAGGGCGGCATCGGAAAGTACGCGAAAAGCTTTTTGGAGCCTATCCCGGTACTGCTGCCTTTTAATATTTTGAGCGAGATTGCGACCCCTGTTTCCATGGCATTCCGTCATTTCGGCAATATCGCTTCCGGCGGCGTAATCTCCTCGTTGATCTATGCGGCGCTGGCAGTACTCAGTCATGCACTGCTGGGGTGGCTGCCGGGTCTGTTGGGAGAGATTCCTTTTTTCCAGGCAGGTATTCCCGCGATTATGTCCATCTATTTTGATGTTTTCAGCGGTTGCCTGCAGGCGTATATCTTCTGTATGCTGACAATGATCTACATTTCTATGGCAGACGAAGAGTAAGAAACAGCCAAAACCCAGCCCCGTATGATTTGCAGATGACGGGCGCTGTTTGGAAAATAAAAAATAGTCATTACGATTGCTTTGCTCCATTTTGGGGAGAAGCAAAAAAGTTAACGGAGGTATTTTGTTATGGAAAAAGCATTGGTTCTGATGGGTTGTGCCATCGGCGCAGGTCTTGCCCTGATCGCCGGTATCGGCCCCGGTATCGGTGAAGGTTATGCAGTAGGTAAGGCCTGTGAGGCAATCGGTCGTCAGCCGGAGTGCCGCTCCAGCGTTACCACCACCATGCTGATGGGTTGCGCCGTTGCCGAGACCACCGGTATTTACGGCTTTGTTGTGGGTCTGTTGCTGATTTTCGTCTGTCCCAATATGTTCCTGAAAAAGTTGTAAGAGTAATCCAAAAGCCCGAAAAGTCGGTCATGAAGGCTTGTGTTGCCCCCGGCTTTGAATTCCCAAACAAGGAAAGGAATGGTCATAAGTATGGCCGAGTATCTGGAGTTTATATCCATTGATCCCTGGCATCTGTTATTTACCTGGATCAACCTGCTGCTCCTTGTTCTGCTGCTAAAGAAATTTCTGTTTAAACCGGTGCAAAAGGTTCTGACCCAGCGTCAGGCAGAGCTGGACAAGCTGTATTCCGATGCCGAGGCAGCCAGGACGGACGCTGAGGCAGAGAAAGCGGCCTATGCGGAAAAGCTGGATGGCGCCCGTGCCGAGGCGGATGAACTGTTGAAAACCGCTGCAGCCCGTGCCAATACGCAAAGTGAAGAGCTGCTCAGCGAGACACAGAACCAAATTGTCCGTATGAAACAGAGGGCTGAAGCGGATATCGCGCAGGAACGCTTGAAGGCAAGCACCGAGGTAAAGGATGATGTCTCCCGAATGGTGATCGATATTGCCGGTAAGGTGATCGGTCGGGAGCTGAATGGGCAGGATCAGGCGGATTTGATTGACAAATTTATCGATGAGGTTGGCAGGCAGTAAGCTGTTTTGCAACAGAAAGGTGTGTAAGCCCATGACAGAAGCAGCCCGTGAATACGGTACCGCCCTGTGGGAGCTTTGCAGCGCCGAAGGCATTGCCGAAGAGGTACTGCAACAGTTGAACAGTCTGCAGGAGCTGATTGTTGCCCAACCCGATTGGGTGCGGGTACTTGCCTGTCCCACCATACCTGCCGGGCAGAGAAGAGCTGCCGCCAGTCAGGTTTTGGAGGGGTGGGCTCATCCCTATCTGAATAATTTTGTTCGGCTGCTGATTGACGCCGGCCGCGGCGAAGAATTGCCCGGTTGCATTGAGGTTTTCCGCGGGGCATATGATGAGGCCAACGGCATTTTGCCGGTGACCGTCGTCACCGCAGTGCCCCTGACGGAGCAGCAGCAGGAGCGTTTGACCCAAAAGCTGCAGCAGGTAACCGGTAAGCAGATCCGGTTGCAAAAACGGGTGGATAAAGCCTGTATGGGCGGTGTTCGTCTGGAAATGGCCGGAGGTTGTCTGGATGGAAGTGTAAAGGCGCAGCTGGAGGCATTACGCAGTCGGTTGCTTGCCGCAAATTAACAAACGGTACGGATTCTGCCCGACAGTATTTGTGTCGGGATAGAAAGAAAGTTGGTGAAACGATGCAACTGCGTCCTGAAGAGATCAGCAGCATCATTAAAGCGCAAATCAAACAGTATGAGAGCCATATTGAGCAAAGCGAAACCGGTACGGTTTTACTGGTTGGTGACGGCATTGCCCGGGCAAACGGTTTGGATAACTGTATGGCGAATGAGTTGGTACAGTTCCCGAACGGTGAAGTAGGTATGGCGCTCAATTTAGAGGAAAACACGGTTTCTATTGTTTTGCTTGGTCCGGATACCGGTATCCGTGAGGGTGATACCGTCAAGCGCACCGGCCGGGTGGTCAGTGTCCCGGTTGGTGATGCGCTGATTGGCCGCGTAGTAGACCCGCTGGGTCAACCTTTGGACGGAAAAGGCCCGGTTGCCGCCACTGAAATGCGCCCGATTGAACGCAAGGCGGCAGGTATTATCAAGCGTAAAAGCGTCAGTGTGCCTTTGCAGACCGGTATTAAGGCCATTGACAGCATGATTCCCATTGGCCGCGGCCAGCGTGAGCTGATTGTCGGTGACCGCCAGACCGGTAAAACCGCAATTGCGACCGATACCATTATCAATCAAAAGGGTAAGGATGTTATCTGTATCTATGTGGCGATCGGTCAGAAGAATTCTACGGTCGCGCAGCTGGTAGAAAATCTGCAGGCCAACGGCGCAATGGATTATACTATTGTGGTCAGTGCCTCTGCCAGTGAGGCTGCCCCCCTACAGTATATCGCCCCATACGCAGGCTGCGCTATGGGCGAATACTTTATGGATCAGGGCAAGGATGTGCTGGTGGTGTACGACGATCTGTCCAAACACGCTGTCGCCTACCGTGCGCTGTCTTTGCTGATTCGTCGTCCGCCGGGCCGCGAGGCTTACCCCGGTGACGTTTTCTACCTGCACTCCCGTCTGTTGGAGCGTGCTGCCCGCATAGCCCCCGAATACGGCGGCGGCAGCTTGACTGCGCTTCCCATCATTGAAACACAGGCTGGCGATGTCTCTGCCTATATTCCCACCAATGTCATTTCCATTACAGACGGACAGATTTATTTGGAAAGTGAGCTGTTCCACTCCGGCGTCATGCCTGCGGTAAACCCGGGCATCTCGGTTTCCCGTGTAGGCGGTGCGGCCCAGATCAAAGCAATGAAAAAGGTCGCCGGCAGCTTAAAGCTGCTGTACAGCCAGTACCGAGAGCTGCAAAGCTTTGCGCAGTTCGGCAGCGATCTGGATGCGGATACCAAGGCGCGTCTTGCCCAGGGTGAGCGTGTGGTGGAGGTACTCAAGCAAAACCGCAATTCCCCTGTTCCGGTCGAAAAACAGGTTGTCATTATCTATGCTGTGGTAAACAACTATCTTGCCAAGGTGCCGGTGGAGCGGGTGCATGAGTACGAGGATGCACTATACAAGGCTCTGGAGACATCCTACGGTACGGTTACGGAGGAAATTCGGACGACAGGTGTGCTGAGCGCAGAGAATACCGCAGCGATGGATGTCATGCTGACAGAGTTTACTGAGAAGTTTTTGGCAGGCGCTCTGGCAGAGTAATTCTCCGTCCACATAACAGGAGCGGTTTATCCGTTCGGAAAGGAAGTGTTGTGGATGGCAGGAGCATCCATGAAGGATATCAAGACCCGTATTCGCAGCGTGGAAAGCACCCGTCAAATCACCAAGGCCATGGAAATGGTTGCTTCCTCCAAGCTGCGCCGTGCAAAGGAACGGGCAGAAAAAAGTCGACCCTACTTTAATGTCTTGCATGCAGCGCTGACCGAGATTGCCGCGGGAACGGAGTTTTCCTCTCCGTTTCAGCAGCATCGCCCCTGTAAGCATAGCTGCTGGGTGGTTATCGCCGGTGACAGAGGCCTGGCAGGCGGCTACAACGGCAATGTGTTGCGTATGGCCTGGCAGGCAATCAGTCAAAAGCAGGCAGAAGGCGTAGATTGCTGTGTGATTCCTGTCGGACGCCGCTCTGCGGAGTTTTTTTCCCGCAGAGGGATCAGCGTCTATACTTTGGAATATAGCGAGATAGAGGAACTGACGGTAGGCGATTGTTCCGCCATGGGAGATTTGCTTAGCCGCATGTATCTTGGTGGCGAGGCAGATGAGGTACAGATCGTCTATACCAATTTTGTCTCCATGCTCAGCCAGCAGCCTGCACAGCTGCAGTTGTTACCCATCCGTAAGCCGCAGGGCACATCCTCTTCCACGCAGGTTCTGTGCGAGCCCGGCCCGGAGGCAGTGTACAATGCCATTGTACCGGATTATCTGGGAGGTATTGTCTGGTGTGCCGTATGTGAAAGCTTTGCCAGCGAACTAGGTGCTCGCCGTACGGCGATGGATTCTGCCAGCAAAAACGCGGATGCCATGATCGAAGGGCTTTCGCTGCACTATAACCGTGCCCGGCAAGCCGCCATCACACAGGAAATTACCGAGATCGTGGCAGGCGCCGGTGGCTAAGCAGCTTGTTCTCAAGTCGAACAGATGCCGGAAAACGCGAAGAGGTGTTTTCCGAATGCAAACCCGACAGCCGTGCATAAATGCTTGTATGACAGAAAGGAAAACCGTATGAAACAACAACACACGGGCAGTGTGGTAACGGTCATCGGACCGGTATTGGATATCCGGTTTGCACCGGAAGAGCTGCCCGATCTGAAAAACGCCGTACTGGTTCAGAACGGCGAAAATACCATTACGGTGGAGGTTGCGCAGCATATCGGCGACAATGTTGCCCGCTGTATCTCCATGAGCGACACCGACGGCCTGGTACGCGGTGCCAAGGCAATAGATACCGGCAGCCCGATTACGGTGCCGGTGGGTGAAGCATGTCTGGGACGTATTTTTAACCTGTTGGGTGAGCCGGTGGATGATCAGCCGACACCGCAGGTTGAAGAGCGTTGGCCAATCCACCGTGGGGCACCCAGCTATGAGGAACAAAACTCCTCCACCGAGATCCTGGAGACCGGCATCAAGGTCATCGACTTGATCTGCCCGTATGCAAAAGGCGGTAAGATCGGCTTGTTTGGCGGTGCAGGTGTGGGTAAAACCGTTCTGATCATGGAATATATCAATAATATTGCCAAGCAGCACGGCGGCATCTCGGTGTTTACCGGTGTCGGCGAGCGTACCCGTGAGGGCAACGACCTGTATAACGAGATGAAGGAAAGTGGCGTTCTCTCCAAGACAGCGTTGGTGTATGGTCAGATGAACGAATCTCCGGGCGCCCGTATGCGTGTCGGTCTTTCCGGTCTGACGATGGCGGAATATTTCCGTGACTGTATGGGACAGGATGTGCTGCTTTTTATCGACAATATCTTCCGCTTTACCCAAGCTGGATCAGAGGTTTCTGCGTTGCTTGGCCGTATGCCCTCTGCCGTTGGATATCAGCCTACTCTGGCTACCGAAATGGGTGCCTTGCAGGAGCGTATTACCTCTACGCATAAGGGTTCTATCACCTCTATCCAGGCGGTGTATGTTCCTGCGGACGACCTGACTGACCCTGCCCCGGCAACCACCTTTGCCCATCTGGATGCAACAACGGTGCTTTCCCGTTCCATTGCTTCTCAGGGCATTTATCCGGCAGTGGATCCGTTGGATTCTACCAGCCGTATTCTGTCTCCGGACATTGTGGGAGAAGAACACTATGCCATTGCCCGCGAGGTACAGCGTGTACTGCAGCGGTATAAAGAGCTGCAGGATATTATTGCCATTATGGGTATGGATGAGCTTTCCGAGGAGGATAAGCTGACGGTCAACCGCGCCCGCAAGGTTCAGCGTTTCCTCAGTCAGCCCTTTACGGTTGCCGAAACCTACACCGGTTTTGAAGGACGCTATGTCTCCTTGAAAGAGACCCTGCGCGGCTTTAAGGCTATTCTGGACGGCGAATGTGACGATATTCCCGAAAGTGCATTCCTTTTTGTGGGAACTATTGATGAAGCCCGTGCCAAAGCAGGCAAATAAGCGGTACAGTAAATCAACAATCGGCAGGGCTCGCTGCCGTCGGCAATGATAGCCGTTAGGAGTAATTGGGATGAATACCTTTCCATTACAAATTGTGACGCCGGACGGATCCTTTTTTGATAGCCAGGCCGCTATGATACGGCTGCGCACGATAGAGGGGGATGTTGCCGTTATGGCAGGACATCTTCCCTATGTGACGGCAATCGGCATTGGTGAATGCCGGGTTCAGCTGCCGGATGGCAGTGACCGGTACGCCGCCTGTTGCGGCGGTCTGCTCAGCGTGGGCGATGCGGTCCGCGTGGTTGCGGGAACCTTTGAATGGGCAGATCAGATTGATATTTCCCGTGCCCGTACCGCTTATGAGCGGGCACGGCAAAAGCTGGATAGCTTTGCCCCTGAAACCGATCCAGTATTGATTGCTAATGCCCAGGAGCATTTGAAACGGGCTCAAAATCGTTTGCGCGTGGCTGATCGGGTGCTTTCCGGCAGATAATAACAGTCCGGCTGATCGGTTTCATTTGACCTTAGGTGTATTATTCCACCTGTCAACTGCATAATATGTTCCAAAGGGAAGTCGAAACGCTTTACAAAATGTGGTGTGCGGCTTCCCTTTTCATTTTCCGATAAGGCTTGCAGCAGTGTCGTTGAGAGGTGCAGGCTCGGGCACGCCTTGAAAAAAGGCGGGATAAGAGGGGGGATTAGCAGATGTTTATGGTAACCATTCCAAAATCCGGATGGAAAAAAGCTTTGGCGGTATTGGGTTGTGCAGGGGTGTTGGCGGGGGTTTGGTTTGGCGCAGGTAATCTGTTCAGCACGGTTCGTGCTACGGCAGCTGTGGCACAAAGCACTGCTGCAGGAGGAAATGTTAAAACCGCCCAGGATATGGCAGACTATCTGTTGGGCTACGGGATTGAAGCAGATGTGGGTACGGCGCAGGTGCTGCAGGTTACTATACCGAAAAAGTTTGACAAGAGCTTTCAGGCCTTTAATGAAGTTGTGCAGCAAATGGGAATGGATTTGTCCAAGTACAAGGGTAAGCTGGCAGAAAAATGGGTGCTGCATTGCCCGAACAGAACGGTAGAAGAACAGACGGCCTATGCGGTTTTATTGGTTCGGAACAGCAAAGTGATCGGCGGGTACCTGCTATATCAGCCAAGCGGAGAGGTCTTGAGCTTATATGATACGCTGGAAAGACAGACCCTATCCCTGCAGCCTGTAGAAGAGGCGTCGGAGTACGGGGCAGAGGAAACAACCGCGCAAACACAGGGGCAGGAGACCGGCGCAGAAGCCTCGGTACAGTCGGAGGCAGGGCAGGCATTGCCGACCCGGACAGAGGTTGAAACAGTTCCGGAAAACGCGTATCCTATTGACTGAAAATACCGACAGAACGCATAAAACAGATTGCAGACCTTCTGAAAAAAAGGTATACTCATAAGGAGCTCTGCAACGCAAAATGGAAAAGACTGCGAGGAAAGTGAAATGATAAGCTATCGGCTTGCTACACCGGATGATCTGCCCCAAATGCTGGATATCTACGCTGAATATGTGAAAAATACCACCTACAGCTTTGAATATGCTCCACCGACATCGGAGCAATTTGCGCAGCGGTATCAGCGCATTATAGCATTTTATCCCTGGTATGCGGTGGAAGAAGACGGCCAGGTAATCGGGTATGCCTATGCAGACCGGGCTTTTGACCGGGCAGCATACGGTTGGGACGCAGACCTTTCCATCTACCTTGCACCGCAGGCTAAAAGAAAGGGAATCGGCAGCAGGCTGTACAGTATGCTTTTACGTGATTTAACTGAGATGGGCTTTTACACGGTGTACGCTCTGGTGACAGGCAACAATACTATCAGCCAGGCTTTTCATGAAAAGCAGGGCTTCACCATAGCGGCGGTTTTGCCCGACACCGGGTATAAAATGGGACAATGGCTGGATATATTTTGGTACGAAAAACAACTTGCACCCCGTGAAGGACAGCCGAAACCAGTCTGTAGTTATCAGACTGCTTGCCGATTAAGAAGCGAGCCAGAACCGGCTGTTTGAACCGGAGTGTGCCTTGTTAGGGGGCAGGACAGATGTGGACAGCAATTCTGTCGTTTATTCTGCAGCGCATGTTATTTCTTGCGCTGCACCTGGAGAGCAGCAGCTTTCCCCGGCCGCTTTCCGCTGCGGAGGAGCAGGAGTGCTTTGTGTTACTGCGACAAGGCACACCGGAGCAGGCTCGGCAGGCCAGAGACCGGCTGATACAGCACAATCTGCGTCTGGTCAGTCATATTGCAAAAAAATATTATGCAGGCAGTGGTCAGGAACCGGACGATCTGATCAGCATCGGCACGATTGGCCTGATCAAAGGGGTAGATAGCTTTGACCCGCAACGCTGTAAACGGTTTTCAACCTATGCGGCGCGATGTGTGGAAAATGAGATATTGATGCAGTTTCGACTTCAGCGGAAATATCAAAAAGAGATTTCTCTGGAAGAGCCAATGGACGGTACTGATCCGGAACAGGGGTTGACCTATGCGGATGTGGTAGGCGATCCGGTTCAGCTGCAATTGGCGGCAGAAGAAACGGAAGAAATGGTCCGGGTGCGCAATTTGGTGGAACGGCAGCTTACCGGAAGAGACAGACAGATTATTCTGCTGCGTTACGGCTTTGTCGGTCAGCGACCAATGACACAACAGCAGGTTGCAGACCTGTTGGGCATCAGCCGAAGTTATGTTTCGCGGCTGGAGACCAGAACACTGCAGACGCTTCGGGTACATTTGATCCGGGATTAAAAGGGAGAAGGGATATCTTGAAAAATACAACGCTATGTTATATTGAAAAAGACGGTAAATGTCTCATGCTGCATCGCACCAAAAAGCAGGAGGATGAAAATGCCGGAAAATGGATTGGAATAGGGGGAAAGTGTGAGGAAAAAGAGAGCCCGGAGGATTGTCTGGTGCGGGAGGTACGGGAGGAAACCGGCCTCACCCTGACGAAATATCGGTTGCGAGGGCTGATCACCTTTGTGTCGGATGTCTGGCCGACAGAGTATATGCATCTGTTTACCGCATCGGATTTCATTGGCGATCAGACGGAATGCGATGAAGGAGAGCTTGCCTGGGTTCCGATTGATAAGCGCAGCAGCTTACCTACCTGGGAGGGGGACGCAGTCTTTTTGAATCTGCTGGCGCAAAAGCAGGAATTTTTCTCCTTAAAGCTGACCTATCAGGGAGAAAAATTGGTATCAGCGGTGTTGAACGGGAAAGAAAATATTGTTTGACGCTGCCATTTTACGGCAATTAAAACACCTGCAGAGGGAAACAGAGGAAAAAATCAAAAAAGCGAAAAAATGTAGCGTTACAATAGATGT
>DCHC01000034.1 GCA_002314755.1 Faecalibacterium sp. UBA1762
ACACACAATTTCGGACTTGACTAATTATCTTTCAAACTGTTTTTACACACTTAAACACAAAAGACATATATTTGTTTTTATTGTCTTTTGCGTGTATTTTATTTTTTGTATTTATATGTTATACTGTCTTACAAATGAATCTGCATCTTAACAGAAAGGGTTGTCCTATGTCTCAAAGAACAAAATATATTTTCAGTCAAATTTTCTGGAGCTTTTTGACTGCTCTGTTTGCAGGATCGGTTCTGCAGACCTTTTTGTTGGAAAACAGTTTTTCCGAAGAAAAAGTCAGCCTGTTTGTCTCGGTTCTTCAGCTGATACAGATTGCAACCATATTCTGCTTTTCCGCTTTTGCGGATCACACCAAATCCGTCATCCGTTCCATTGCGGTCATTCACTTTTTGTTCATCCCCTTTTTTTCAGTGATGATAGCGGTATGTATCAGCGGCAAATGTAACTATTGGTTGTTTTTGGCAGTCGCGGTAATTGCCTATATCGCCTCCGGTTTTTATAACATTCTATATTACAAATTGCCATATCATATTATGGACATGAAATACTACGGCGGCTGGACCGGGGTTTCCTGCGCATGGGCGGGTGTTTTTATGTGCGGCTTTGCCGTCTCCCTTTCCTTTTTACAACAGCGGCTGGGGTATCTGCCCGCTATGCAATGGATTGGCCTTGCCGGTCTTGTGGTTGCTATCGGCTCTGTCATTTTGATTTTGTCTTTTCAGCGAGTGCATAACCCTCAGTACGAAAAGAAAACCGAAAAGATTTCTTTGTTGCATTATAAGCCCTTTACAAGGCTTATTATCCCAAACCTGTTGCGTGGTTTTTGTACCGGATTAGTGGGTATGGCGGTCACCATCGGTTATTTTACCGATAAATTAAATGTTACCTCAGCTAATTATTTGCTTATTATCACGCAAACCGTCTCGATACCGGCTTCAATTCTATATACTAAGCTTGCCGGTAAAGAAAAAAAGCTTTTGCTCTTTACCGGTGTGATTATCGCGGTAGGCCTTGCGCTGATGCCACTTTTCGGGACGGTTTGTTACCTGGCGTTTTACGGTGTGGTCTATTTTTGTATTTCGGTGGTCAATATGGCAGTTCCCGTACTGGTTGCGGATATCATTGATTATCAGATTGCAGGCCAGTACAATGGCTGGCGGATGCTGCTGCATTCCGCCGGTAACCTGAGCGCCAGTTCTCTGTGTGTTATACTTTTAAAAGGGATAGGCGCTTTTGGTACCCTGACCCTGGCAGGCCTATGTCAGTTGGGCTGCGGAATCTATTATTATATCTACTGTAACCGTCATAAAAAAATTGTTGCTCTGACAAACGAGATAAAGGATGTGTTGAATAATGATGCAGATTAAACGGGAGACCGGTTGTGCGGTCAATGTGGACGGTGATTTTGTCTACTATGTCTTAAAGGATAAAGAAATCACCCTGCAAAACGCGGTAAAGGAATTTGACGCGTTTGTCGCCCTGTATACCGGAAAAGGCGTATCTGATATTCTGTTAAACTGCTTTTGCCAAAACTCGATTACCCCCACCCGGGTGTGGACTGCCCGTTCCGCTGCCTATCTGCGTAAGCAGGAAGACGGCATTCCGGTGGATTATCGGGATAATGAGATGCTCCGTGTCCCCTATCAGCTGGAATCCCTGGGTTTTGACCCATTTGCCTACTGCTTTGCCAAATTTCAGGCGGCTGGCTTGCGCAGTTGGCTGAGCATTCGGATGAATGACTGTCATTTCGGCGGCGAACCTACCTCCTGGATCCGGTCAAATTTTTACTACGAAGCCAAACAAAAGGGTTGGCTGATCGGTCCAAAGGAATACGGCGACTATTTCGGTCACTGCTTTGATTATGCCGTACCCCAGGTACGACAGAAAATGCTGGATTACATTGCGGAACAACTGGACCGGTACGATGTGTACGGCCTGGAGCTGGATTTTTCCCGGGAAATATGTTGTTTTGATTTTCGGCATAACCCGGACTGCTGTGACATCATGACGGATTTTTGCCGCCAGGTCAAAGATATTTTGAAAACATCCGAGAAAAAATACAGCCATCCGCTAAAGCTTTTGCTGCGCACCGCACGGGATCTTTCTACCGCAAAAGCCTACGGATTTGATGTGCTGCGCCTTGCAAGGGAGAGGCTTGTAGATATTGTCTCCCCTGCACCCCGGTTTATCACCTCGGATTCCGGCATGCCGGTGGAGGAATGGGTTGCCGCGCTTTCCCCATACGGAGTCAAGGTGTATCCCGCATTGGAAAGCATGAACCTGGATTTTATGACCGCTACCCCGGAAACCGTGCGAGGACTTGCTGTCCAGTACTTCGATCAGGGCGGGGATAAAATCTATCTCTATAACGCCTATCACTATTCCCTGTGGTTCCCTCAAAAAGCATACGAATCAATCTGGAACGCCGCTTGCGATCCGGAACGCCAGCGAGACGGGTTACGCCGTCACATTGTCACTTTTCAGGATGATATGTTGCATGCGGTAGAAACACCGTGGCATCCCCTACCGCGGGGCTTTGTATCGGAAATCAGCCAAGAACTGATCACCGGCTATATCGAGCCGGACGCCCACTGCACCTTGTATGTTGGGGTTCAGCCCATCAGCATGGAGCTGCAGGCGTTTTTAAACGGCGTACAGCTTACCCCTATTCCTATTGATGGGGACAAAGACGCCTTTATCTTAAACGGGGTGCGCTGGAATGCCGCCGACCTGGGCGATGACCGCAAAAACCACAAAGAGATTCGGGCTTTTTCGGTACCGGCTACTCTATTTGACCACACACTGAGACATACCTTTACCTTTAGCGCAGCATACGGCAGCATAACCTATCTGGAACTGAAGATCAATGGCAGCCAAAGACTGTAAACGCAGCAGCTTGAGAACCGACAAAACCGATTTGTGACAATAAAACCGCTGAGGGTGTTCCCAACCGGAACGCCCTCAGCGACTTTTTGCGTTATTCCGTTGTATCGTTCGGGTACCGCTTTGCAGCCACTTTGAACAGTAGCTGTCGATGCAGCCATACAACCAGGGCAAAAACAGCAAAACCGAAAAGCACGCCGGCGCTATCAATACAAACATCAGTAAACCGGCAAGCTCTGCCCGGAACGAAAATCTGATGCAGCTCATCTGAGATAGCGTACAAAACACCAATTACAGTGCTGACAGCAAGGTAATGCGGAAAACCTTTTCGATAATGCCTAAACGACCAAAGCAATAAAAAACCTAAAATAGCGTATTCTGTAAAATGGGCAAGCTTCCGAACCATGTTGGTGATATTGATGATCCCCTCACTGACCAATCTGGTCCAAACACGCTGATTATCCTGAAACAGATCCCTCAAAAACGCAACGATAACATCACTTTGCACGGAAGAAGCGGTGGCATCCTTAGAGGAAAACCAAAAGATTACGATCATCCAGATGACTACCGGTAAAAATGTAACAATTTTACAGACTTTACTTTTCATTCAGATAAACACCAATCCAAAATACATTACTCATTCCTCCGGCAGATAGTCCTCTCTGCGGGAAAAATGCTGTACCATCTCCGCCGCACCGGCCAAAGCTGTCTCGGTCAAAAAGCTGCCGGAAGTAATCCGCGCAAGCTCTTTCACCCGGGCTTCGGCATCCAACTGCCGAACATAGGTAAACGTACGGTCGTTCTGAGTGGCTTTTTCGATATACAGATGACTGTCGGCACAGGCGGCAATCTGAGCGGTATGTGTGACACAAATTACCTGTCTGCCCCGGTCAGAGGTCTGCTGCAGTACCCTGCCGATCCGGCCTGCAGCCATACCGGAAACACCGGTATCGATTTCGTCGTAGATCACAGACTGCAACGAATCACTGTCGGCCATCGCGTTTTTCATAGCCAGCATAATACGGGAAAGCTCACCGCCGGAGGCGATCCTGGAAAGGGGTTTTGGTTGCTCGCCCTTATTGGTGACTATGTAAAATTCCAAGTTATCCTGACCGATAGAGGTCAGCGCTCCGCTTGTGCGGTGCAAAGAAAACTCCACACCGGACATATTCAGATAGGCAAGGGTTTGCTGGAGCTTATCCTTTAACTGCTCAAAGGCCTTTAATCGGCTTTCCGTCAGCGCTTTGGCTGCAGCTACGGTGGTTTGCAATAAAGCTTGCTTTTTATCCTGCATCTTTTGCAGATATTCGTCTGCAAACTCTATTTTTTCCAGCTCCTGTCGTGCATTTTCCCCAAAGGCAAGAATTTCATCTGCAGTGGAGCCGTATTTTTGCTTTAACCGATAAAACAGATCCAGCCGTTCGCTGATTTTCTCCTGTTCAGCAGGGTCCATTTCCATTTCTTCCAAAGCATCCCGTACTTCGCCGGTAAGCTCCTGCACAGTATAAAAGGCGTCCTGCAACTTTGCGCTTTTTTCTTCCAACAGTGTATAGTAGCCGGAGGCCTCCCGTATGCTGTCACAGGCGTTTTCCAGCTGATCCACTGCCCCGCCGCCTTCCTCTGGGTCGCCTTCCAACGCCACCAGAGCAGTATTCAGAGCTGCTGTAATTTTTTGCGCGTGCTGCAGACGGCTACGCATGGCTGCAAGGGTCTCCTCTTCACCGGGGGTCAGCTCAGCTGCTTCGATCTCCTGAATCTGATACCGCAGCAGCTCTATCCGGGCCTGCTTTTCCCTTTCATCGGTAACCAGAGATTTCAGTTCCTTTTCCACACTCACAAGGGCACGGTACTGACGGTAATATTCCTCATATACCGGTCTGTTTTTTGCGTAGCTATCCAATAGCGAAAGATGTTTGGAAGCATCCAGCAGGGACTGGTTGTCGTGCTGGCCGTGAATAGAAATCAGCTTTTCACTAATCTCCCGCAGATAGGCGGCTGACGCCGGTTTGGAGTTGATCCGGCAGCTGCTTTTGCCGTCCACTGTAATTTCCCGGTATAGCAGCAGCTCGGAGGACTCGCATTCGTAACCGGCTTCGCCCAGCAGCTGCTCCACCGCAGCAGGAATCTCGGTAAATACCGCCCAAATCCGGGCTTTATCGGTGCCGTTACGCACAATATCACGGGAGGTTCTGTTGCCCAATATGGCGTTGATAGAATCAATCAGAATGGATTTACCGGCGCCGGTTTCACCTGTAAGAACATTAAAGCCTGCATGAAAAGGCACCACAGCTTTTTCAATTACTGCAACATTTTCAATGGTCAGTTCCTGCAGCATAGCTCATTCTCCCGTTTCATTTTAATCAAATCCTGCTACGCAGGTTGTCATCAGTGCTGGTGAATATATTCCTGCAGCTTTTCGGTCATAGCTGCGGCATCCGCTTCGGTGCGCATCAGAACAAAAAAAGTGTCATCACCGGAAAGAGTACCAACCACATTCTCCCAGGACAAGGAATCAAATAACTCACAGGCAGCGCTGGCCATACCACTGTAACATTTTACTACCATAGTATTGCCTGCATAATCCGCTTTTAAGACGCTCTCTTTAAAAATGGTATTGAATCTGCTTTGCGAATGGGTCGCGCCGGAGGCAACCTGCGCAGGAATGGAGTACATATATCCACCGTTACCGTCCGGTATCTTAATGATATGCAACTGACGGATATCCCGACTGACGGTAGCCTGAGTCACCGGATAACCGGCGTCATTCAGATATTTCAGTAGGGTCTCCTGCCGGTCGATGGGATAAGCCTGAATCAGTTGCTTTATTTTTTCATGGCGATTGTTTTTCATAGCTTTTTCCTTTCGTCACAGGGCTGATAGCTTTTCAGTTGCCGCTGTAATGCGCTTTTTGTACAGTTTTGCCGATATCAATAGCCACTTTACGGTTTTGCCGGGAAAGATAGAGCAAGAATTCTATGTTTCCTTCCGGTCCCTGTATGGGGGAAACCTCCAGGCCCAGGGGATAAAAACCGTTTAGCAACGCGTCGCCCAACACCTTTTCCAGCACTTCCCTATGAATAGCCGGGTTTTTTACAACTCCTTTTTTACCCACCTTACCGGGACCTGCTTCAAACTGGGGCTTCACCAAACAAACACCGATGGTTTTTTCGGTGCAAAGCTTCGTCAGCACCGGAAAAATATGCCAAAGAGAGATAAAGGATACATCTACACTGAAAAAATCAATCTCGTCGGTGACCGTTTGTTTCGTCAATGAGCGGATATTGGTTCCCTCCAGATTGATGACCCGGGGATCCAAGCACAGCTTTTGCGCCAACTGACCGTGACCGACATCCACAGCCCAAACCTTTCTTGCGCCGTTTTGCAGCATACAGTCGGTAAAACCGCCGGTGGAAGCGCCGATATCCATGCAGATAACGCCCTGTAACGAAATATCAAAGCTATCCAGCGCACCGGCAAGCTTTAGTCCTCCGCGACTGACAAATGGAATATCCTGCACTGCAAGCTGAATATCATCTGTCTCCTCTACCGGCATACTGGGCTTTCGAAACGTATTGCCGTTGACGGTGACGCCCCCCGTTTTAATCAGTTCGACGGCACGGTCTCGACCGCTGAGAATGCCTCTGTCTACCAGAGCCTTATCCAATCGGACGCTCATGACATCAGCTCCCTGCATTTATTCCGGATGCTATCGGCATCTAACCCCTGCTGGCTGCGAAGCTGCTTGACCGAGGCATGATCCTGTACATTACCTGCATAAAGATGTACAGTTTTGCCGTGATAACCCTTTTGCTGCAACATGGAGAGAAGCTGTTCTCCGATACTGCCCACCCGGACGGCCTCCTCCGCAATCAAAATTCCGTCATAACCGCAAAGAATATCGGTCAATTCCGCCGCAAACGGATGAAGCACCGTCAGCTTGATCAGATCTATCCTGTTATCCAAAAGCTCTCGGGCTGTCAGACATTCTTCTGACAGACCGCCGTAGCAGACAATAGCATACCGGGCACTGCCGCTTTGGTACACATCAAACGGCTTTTGCGTACAGCCTAAGGCCTGCAGCGCCGGAGAGGGCTTGCCCTTGGAATATCGGATGGCACGTGGGCCGGATTCTTTGGTCAGCAGCCGGGTCAGCCAGTAGGTCATCTCGGCGTCGTTGCAAGGATTCACAAGGGTAAAACCGTCGTACTGACTCAACATGGCAACATCGTACAGTCCTTGATGGGTCGCGCCGTCGCCGGGAACCAAACCCGCCCGGTCGATTGCAAACAGAACATCCGCCCGATTGAGCACGACATCGTGAAAAACCTGATCGTAGGCGCGCTGTAAGAAAGTGGAATACAGTGCAACCACCGGTCGCAAGCCTCCCTTGGCCAGACCGGCTGCAAAGGTCACCGCGTGTTGCTCCGCCATGCCAACATCAAAGGCTCGCTCCGGCGCTGCCTTGCGCAGATAGTGCAGGCAGGTACCGTATTTCATGGCAGCGGTAATGCCGCAGATCCGTTTATCCTGCGTTGCCAATTGGCACAGACATCTGCCAAAAGCATCCGAAAGACTGTCTGAGGGAGAAATATCCGGATTGAGGCAATCGGTATCCGAAACATCGAAGGAGGGTACCCCGTGAAACGCCCCCGGATTATCCTCTGCCGGTGCAAAGCCCTTTCCCTTTACAGTTACCACATGGTAAAAAAGCGGTTTATCCGTGGTGGTCACATTGGAAAAAGCCCGGCACATCTCCTCAATATCATGGCCATCCAACGGGCCATGGTAAACAAAGCCGAATTTTTCAAAAACCGTGGAGCGATAGATCCACCGACGCAGCAGCCCCTTACCGGTCACAATGACAGAAGCTATGGGGGTACCGATGACAGGGATTTCCTTCAAGCTTGCCTGTACCCTGTCTTTTAACAGATTGTAGCCCTTTGCGGTACGAAGATATGTAAAATAGCGAGAAATGGAGCCAACATTTTTGGATATGGACATTTTATTGTCATTCAGGATCAGGATCAGATTATCCAACCCAATGACATTATTCATGCCCTCGTATACCATACCCCCGGTAAAGGAGCCATCCCCCACGATCGCGATAACCTTGCCGGGTTCTCCCCGTAGCTTTTTAGCCCGGGCAATCCCAATTGCCTGAGACAACGCCACATTGCCGTGACCCTCATAAAAGGGGTCATGCTCACTTTCTGCCGGGCTGGGAAAACCGGAAAGCCCCCCCTGCTGCCGTAGCCGCTCAAAGTTCTGCATACGACCTGTCAGCAGCTTGTGGGTGTAGGACTGGTGGCCCACATCGAAGATAAAGACATCCTGTGGGGAATGAAATACCCGATGAAGGGCGACCGTCAACTCTACTGTGCCCAAATTGGAGGAAAGATGTCCGCCGGTCTGGGAGACCCGGTCGATTAAAAAGCCGCGGATTTCCTGGCAAAGAAGTGGCAACTGTTCAACCTTTAGTTTTTTTAAGTCCTCGGGAGAATGAATTCCTGCAAGATACTCCATTCAGATTATCCTCAAATTTCATTTTATTTGGTGCGCTGCAGCAGATCCTCGGCAAAATCGGTTAAAAAGCCGCATCTTTCTCCAAACTGCTGCCGCAAAGCGGAACAGGCCTGCCGGGTGAGCTCCGTTGCCTGTACTTTAGCGGCGGTCAGACCCTTCAGGGTGATAAAGGTCGTCTTGTGGTTTTCACCGTCACTGCCTATGGGCTTGCCCAGCTCAGCAGCGGTAGAGGTCACATCCAAAATGTCGTCAATGATTTGGAAAACCAAACCGATATTGGTCGCCCACAGGGCAAGAGCATCCTGCTCCTGTTTCGTAGCGCCGCCGGCTACTGCGCCCAATGCCACTGCAGCACGGATCAGCTGGCCGGTCTTGTTATCGTGGATCAAAAGCAGCCCTGCCTCATCCACCTGGTGCTGTTCCGCGGCAAGGTCCAGCTCCTGTCCGTAGACCATCCCACAGGGCCCGGCGGCGTGTGCCAGCAGCTGCACCGCTTCGGCGTCCGTTTTGGGGGAGTTACCGCTGCGGGTCACCGCGTCAAAAGCCGCTGTCAGTAATGCGTCACCGGCAAGCAGCGCCGTCGCCTCACCAAACGCCTTGTGACAGGAGGGTTTTCCTCTGCGAAGATCATCGTTATCCATACAGGGCAGATCGTCATGAATCAAAGAATAGGCATGTACCATCTCGATTGCCGCCGCGTAGTGCTCGGCAGCCGCAATATTTCCATCCGGATGGATCATTCGGCAGACGGCCAAAACCAAGACACCTCGAACCCGTTTGCCGCCGTCCATCAGACTGTAGGCAGCCGCCCTCGCTACATCGGATTTTTCGGTATCGGGAAATACCTCCTGAAAGGAACCGGGCAGCAGCTGCTCGACCCTCGCCTGATAGCTGTGAAGTAGATCAGAATAATTCATTGTTTTTCTCCCTGCTGTTCGCTGTGCTGCAATGCTTCGGTAATGGTGGTCATCTGCAGCTGGGCATTATGTAACAGCTTCTCCTCTGCACTGATCAGCGTCGCAGCCTGTGCGTACAGATCCAAAGCTTCCTCCAGCGAAACCTCTTTTTCGGAAAGTCTGGAGACGATTGTCTCCAGACGGGCCATATTTTCTTCATAGGTGGCAACCGGCTGTGCCATAAGCGGGTATCTCCTTTTCAAAAAAGTATTAAGATTTGGAAACGGCAGAGATCACCGTACAGGTGATTTCTTTTCGGGCTGTCTCCATGGTGATCTCATCCCCCGCAGCAAGACAGTCTGCGGAAGTATATCTACCGTCTTTTTTTACAACGGAATATCCCCGTTCCAACACGGCAAGGGGATTTAACGACTGGGTCAACTGCACGCAGTAGGTAAACTGCTGTCGCTTTTGCTGCAGCAGCCTAGTCACTGTTTCGGTCAGTTGTTTTTGAATCGACTCAAGCTGCTCGCGCCGATAATCCACCGGCTGGGTCATCTGTTTCCAGATGGGACCGGACTTTATCTCGGCCAACCGACTGCGGCATTGCTCCAGCTTTTCGCCCGTCAACTGAGTAATAAGCTGACGGGTTCCAATCAGCTCCTGCGCAAGCGCATAGATATCGGGAACGGCAATCTCCGCCGCTGCGGAGGGGGTAGGCGCACGGGTATCGGCAACAAAATCCAATATAGAAAAATCGATTTCATGGCCGATGGCCGAAATCAGCGGTGTATTGCAGTTGTAAGCCGCCCGGGCGATCCGCTCATCATTAAAGACCCACAGATCCTCCACCGAACCGCCGCCGCGAGCGACCACAATAACGTCAACCAAACCGGTACTGTCCAGATGGTGAATGGCGGCGGCGATTTCCGGGGCCGCCTCCGCTCCTTGAACATTCACCGGATACAACAGAAGCCTGGTCAAGGGAAAACGGCGGCTCATCACATTGCGGATATCCTGCAACGCCGCGCCGGTTGCGGAGGTAATTACACCCACCGTACGGGGCATGGCGGGAAGAGGCTTTTTATGCGCCGGTTCAAACAGACCTTCCCCAGCCAAACGGGCCTTAAGCTGCTCAAAGGCAAGCCGAACCGAACCGGCGCCATCCGGAAACATATACTGCACATAAATCTGAAAGCTGCCATCCCGTTCAAAAAGAGAAACACGGCAGTCCGCCACCACGCACATGCCGTCCTGCGGGGCAAAGGTCAACCCCTGCGCGTCGGCACGAAACATGACCGCCTTAACACTTCCGGTTTCATCCTTTAAAGAAAAATAACAGTGCCCCGACCGATGGTGGACAAAATTGGAGATTTCGCCCCGAATGCGCAGATCCGACAGATGGGGATCATGCTCCAGCAGCATGCGCACATATTTGTTCAGCGCGCTGACGGTGATGATGTTTCTTTCCTGCATCATTTGTTGTGTGCTTCCTTTAAGGTTTTGGCGGCAATCACGCTGACCCCGATGGCGTTATCGGAGGCAAACCTGCCGTCGACAAAATGGACCCATGGGTATTTTGCGTGGATTGTATCCCGGATAACCGGGCTGCTCATCACCCCGCCCGCAAAAACAACCGGCAGCCCGGGGTGCTCCTTCAAAGCTGCAAGCATCATTTTTTCTAATGTTCGGGCAATATAGGTCAAGCAAAACTTTGCGGTGTATTCCGGCGTAGCCCCCTGCTCCAGCAGACGGGCACATTGGTTTTCCAGCCCGGAAAGGCTGCACTGACAGCTGTTGACACTGACCCTGGGGGTGGGAAGCTGCTGCGTGCAGGCCAAAGCAAGCTGAGAGACATATTTTCCCGCTGGAAAAGGATACCCCAGCCTAACGCCGATACGGTCAACCGCCTGTCCGGCGTACAGATCACTGCTGGTGCCCAGTTGGGCCACCACCTGCGTACCCTGACAAAGTAAAAGGTCGGTAGTACCGCCGGACACATGAAAAACCAGCACCTGCCGGTCAAAAAGCTGCGGCTGATTACATGCAAATAAAGCAGAAGCGATGTGCCCCTGCTGGTGGGTGGTCGTAATAAGAGGAAGCTGCCGTAGGGCAGCCATACCGGTTGCAAAGGTGACGCCGGTAGTAAAGCAGGGCATATACGAGCCTTCTACCGGGCGTGGTTTTTGGGATACCCCAATAGCCCCGACATCCGTAACGGAATACCCTTTTTCGGTCACCTTTTGTAAAAGCTGAGTAAGCAACACCGGCAGCGCCTGGGTATGATGAAAGACCGCATCGCTTTGCCGCAGGCCAAGCTGCCCCTCTTTAACCGGCAAAAACTGCTTTACATCCGCAATCAAGGAAACTGCTTCGCTATCCAAGACAGCCAGGCTTGTGGCATAGTTGCTGGTATCGATGCCCAAAATCAGCATGTTGCTTCCGTCTTTTCGGCTTGTTCCGGTTCTTCGGATTCTTCTGTCTCCAAAACCGAGGTTACATTCTGCTCCGGATGAATTTCACGGGAGATGGTGCCAAGCACACCGTTTACAAAACGGTAGTCCTTGTCACCGGCATATTTTTTGGCCAACTCCACCGCCTCGTTAATGATAACACTGTCCATATTATCTTCTCCAAAGAGCATCTCCGCAACCGACAGACGCAAAAGGCTTTGGGATGTGCGGGTCAGACGGTCAGCGCTCCAGCCGCGCAGATGGCTTTCGATGACCGGCTCTACCTGATCCGCGTGCTCCTGATACATCGTCAATAACTGATTGGCAAAACCGTCTAAACGGTATGCCTCACTGTCCAGCAGGTTCTCCTGCAGCTCCTGCAGATTGGTCTGGCAAAAGCCCAGCTCAAACTGCGCCAAAAATGCATTTTCACGGGATCTTTTGCGTTTGTTAATCTTTTCAGTCATATCTATTAATTACCTTTCAGGAAAAATGATTTCGTCATAACCCAACCGGCCAACACCGCAAGACAGCGGAAAGGATTATTCCTGACCGCACAGACCGACCACCGTGATATGCACATGAGATACGGTGACCCCGGTCATGGACTGTACGGTAGACTTTACAGCCTCCTGCACCCGCTCGCACAGCTGGGGAATTTTGGTACCGTACCGGACTACAAGATTCAGGCGAAACTGGGCAACGCCATCCTGCAACGACACGGTAACAGATTTTTGGATACGACTGGCCACGGCGCTGCGAACAGAATTGCTGCTGGGCGCAACCGCGGCAACACCTTCAATTTCCATTGTGGCCTGACGGGCAATTTTACACAGAACATCTGTAGATATCTGCAGACTACCGACTGTGGTATTTGCATTTACTTCCATCATGTTTTTCCTTTCGTATGAAAGCCTTGAAAACTATTTGATGTTATTATACCAAATTTTCGGACAGGAAACAACTATTTGACTTCCACAATTGAAATATTTTTTGCCTGAACATCCAATTTACTTAACACAATATCACGAATCTGGGCAACCTGTGCCTTGGTCAGGGACTGGCCGCCAGTACTGACGCTCACCGATACCTTATCTTGATCAATAAAAGCAAGGCATTTGGAAAAGCCCTTGGCGCAGACCATATTCTCAATGTCGACCTCTGCCGTCATGGCTGTGACGGTCACGCTTAGCTCATCGGTCAGCTGTTTCTTTTCCTCATCGGTCAGCTGGGCATTTTTCAGGGCCTTTTGCAGCTTATCTAAGGCAGAATCCCGGGTCTTGGTGCGTTTCAGCTCTGCGGATTCAAAGTAATCCTCCTGCGTGGAGACCGGAGCGCTGACCAGCTGGGCGTCCCCATAATTTTTATTGATATCCTCCTGGGTCTCCAGTACCTCATCCGTGGCAAGAACAGGTGTTCCGGCGGTTTCAAACTGTCGGTTATCTGTGTCGGAGTACTGCCAGTTCAGATAGATTGCTGCCCCCAAAGCGACGATCAAAGCTGCCAATGTGATTTTTCTGCGTTGTTTTGCACCGGTCATATCGGTCCCTCCTATTATTTATTTTGTGACATAAACTCGGTTAGTGGTGATTCCCAAAACAGTACTGACCATCTGGGTAATATTGTATACCAGCGTCATATCCTCCGCCCCTTCGCAGATTACTGCCACACCCTGCACCTCCGGCTGTAGAGAGCCCTCCTCCAGAGCGGCCTGCTGCCCGTTTTGCTGTATGACCACATATTGGCTGCTGTTGCTGGAGGACCGACGGTTTTGCTCCGATTGTGCAGATTGGCTCTGCTCCCGGGCGTAAACAGTCTGAGCGCTGCTTTCCACGGTAACCATCACGGTAACCTCCCCCGCACCCTCCAAGCTGGATATCAGCTGCTCTAACCGCTGCTCCAAGGCCTTTTCATACTCCACAGCGGTCATGCTTGCCGAGCTGTCGGTCTCCTGTTCGGGGACCGTTTCCTTTGCAGCGCTGACAGGTTTCATCAACAACAAAAGACAGACCCCCAAAGCCCCTGCCGTCCTGGTCACCCCTTTATTCTGTAAAAGCTTGCCAATCCATCCGGTAGCCCTGCTCAGCCGGTTATTCTCTTTTATGCCGTTGCTCATATCTTTATCACTCTACCCTTTATGAAAAGCCTGTCTCCCGGGCGAACGGTTCTGTGAAATAAACGGTAACCTTCCTCCCCAGATATTCCTGCAGTTCCTGCGTAACAACCTGCTGCTCCTGTGTGGAAACCGTTCCGTCCAAGGTGATCTCCAGCCGATTCGCCTCATTACCCGTAAGGTCTATCTGCTTTACATGCAGTTTTCTGTTCCCTTGAATCAGCTGCCGGTCAATGACCGTTTTAAGAATCAGCAAATCGCTGTCTCTTGCTTGCTGCTGCATCTCCTTTTCAGCGGTCACAGTGGCATATTCAGCAGAGAGTATAGCAGAAATTTCATCTGTTCTCGCGCCGCTCAGACCGGACATCACCAATACAATAAAATAAAGGATCATAAACACACGCAAGGCAGTATAAACCCCTTTTTTGGGGGTGATGCCGTCAACAATCCCATACAGGATGGCACTGCAGCAAAAGGTCTTTACAGTTTGAATCATAGCGTTCAAAGCAAATCCTCACTATCCGACTCCGGCTGCCGTATGAAACAAGCTGGCAGTCAAAGCAACCGACAAAACCAGCAGCAGTAAAAAAAGAAAAAGAATGATTGCCATCAGACGCACCGTGTCGGCCAGGCCCTCCAACAGTCGAAAGGCGGGGGTATTATCGGCAGTTTCCGCTATGGCAGCGGAAATTCGGCAAATCAGAATAAACAGAAGACAATCTACCAGTACAGGCAGAAAAGTCACCAGGATTCCAACGATTCCCATAATGCCGATCGCGCTGCGCACGATTTTCAGCCCACAGATCAGCACACTGACAGATTCCGCTACCGCACTGCCTACTAAAGGAACGGCATTTGCCAGCAGCTTGCCGCCCTTTACCGTCATACTGTCTGCCGCACCGGCCAAAACGGTTTGCAAGCTGAGATATGCCGCTACTACTGAGGCAAGGATACCCAACCCCCAGTAGACGGTTTTTTGAACAAGACGGCAAAGTGCCTGGATGCGCAGCGAACCGCAAAAGCTTCTTGAAACACACAGTGCCCCGTAGCAGCGAATGACCGGAGCAAGCCAGCTGTTCAACAGGCCGGAGGCGGTCAAAATCACTACGGAAAAAGCGGCATGATAAACGGTAGCCGTACCCACCTGACCGCAGGCAACCAGAACCGAGCAGTACACCGGTACAAACTGGGTAAACAGGATGCGGCAGTCCGTGATCAACTGGGAACACCCCTGTATCAAAGCTACCAGCTTATTCCCCAGCAGCAGAAAAATCATACCGGCAGATACTGTTTGAATCAAATCCGGTAGGTCGCTCTCCCGGTGAACAGATCCGCACACCGCCGAAACCAGCCACCCTATCAACAGTAACCCGCAGCTTGCCAGCAGGGTTTTATATGGCTGCTCCACCCGAAGCTGAACCGTCTGCCATAGCCATTGTAATAGCTCTGAAGGGCTGCTGTCACAAAGAACATCCCAGCTGAGCGGCTGTTGCTGCAAAAAACTACGCCAGGAGTCATCAATTAAATATTCCTCAATATTCATAGCAGCTTTGTTGTTATCATCTGAAATATTGCACAAATCAGCGGCAGAGCCGAGCAGGTAATCACCACTCTGCCTAGCAGGGTCAATTTACTTTCCAGCGCAGGCTGACCGGCCTCCCGGCATAAGTCTGCGGCTGTCTGTACCAAAACCGCAACGCCGGTGACCTTTACAAAAGGCTCAAAGGAAACCTCCGGCACAAGGGTAAGGACACTGCGAAACTTTTCCGCATACTGGCCGCACAGTGCGAAAATGCGATACAGCACAAATACCGATAGCAGCAGCGAAACCGCAAACGCGTAAACCGGATTATACTGCCGCAACAGAATGACCAGAAAGGCCCCGCAGACCGCCGCCGCGCACACACCATAGAGCCCCATCACAGAGAAAAAAGCTCTTTGATGGAGCTGAAAAGATTACTAATCTCTTTTAAGACGATAGATAAAACCACAATCAGCCCGGCAAGGGTGGTCAACATTGCCTGATCCTCCCGACCGGAACGGATCAGAAGCTGCCCCAACACAGCCACCACAATACCGATTGCGGCTATTTTAAAAATCAGATCCACATCCATCTCTGTTTCCTCTTTCCGACAGGTTTACATCAATACCACAATAATGAGAACGGCGATCAGGCCGCCCATCTGCAGATACAATTTTCTGTTTTTCTTTTCTGTTTCCGCAGCTTTCTCATAGCTTTTTCGCAGCTGCTCCGCACAATCGGAAAGCTTTGCCGCCGCCTGCTGGCGAGTGAAGCCCGCCTGCAGCGCCACAGCGGCACAAGCCTTGTCTTGTTCGCTCAAAACATGTAAGCCGTCCAGCATTTCCGGAATATCAGCCTGGTCCGCTGCCTCGGGTCGGGGTACGGTTTTCCGTTCCGGTGTTCGCAGCACACAAAAACGGCATTCCTCGCAGACGCTGAGGATATCCTCTTCGGTCAATCCGCCGCCGTTTTCTATCCGCACCTGCAGCAGATCAAACAGTAAAACCAGCTCCTGTAAAGCCTGGCGGCGCAGCGTCAGGTACCGGCTGCACCGGGCACCTTCAGCAATACCGCAAAGTAGTACCCCGGCAGCAGCGATCAGCTTAACCTGCCACATAGACCACCTCCCGGATCTCCCCCGGATGACGGTCAGATAAAAAGACCAGCGTATCCACCGCCTGCAGCTCTCGGAGCGAACGGTACTGACTTTTTGCCTGCAGCTGCTGCATACTGTCTGCATGCAGGGTCGCGATAAAGCGTACGCCGGTGTTCATACTCTCGGACAATGGCTCCACGTTCTCTCCGCTGATCTCATCACAAATCAAAACCTGGGGCGAAAGCACCCGTACCGCCTGCAGCATGGCGACACTTTTGGGGTAATCCGTTAAAACATTGCAGGTTGGTGGCTTTGCAAAAAGAAAACCCTCTGTGCCAAGGGGGAAAAGCTCCCCCCGTTCATCCATCACCGCGCATCGCTGCCCCATTTCGGAAATCAGCCTTGCTATTCCCCTCAGTACCGTAGTTTTACCGCTGCCGGGCGCGCCGCAAATCAGTATGCCGTTCGTCTTTTGCACCAGCATCTTCCACCTTTCCGGTTGAGAAAGGGCCAGATCTCTTGCGATACGGATATTCATCGAGGAGATATTTTCCGGCTGCAATAGACGGTCCTCCCGCCATACCGCCTGGGCGGCAATACCGACCCGCTGACCCCCCTGCAGGGTAAAATACCCCTGACGCAACCGGTTTTCCTGGGAAAAGGCCGAGTACCTGTTCAAATGTAAAAATATCTGCTGCAGTTCGCCGTGGCTGATCACCGACTGAGTGCGGCCGCATAGCCCCGCAAGGGAAACAAGCTTGCTGCGAAAGGTCAGCATAGGTTCACACCCACTATATAGTCTGATTTCGGTGATCTGCCTTTGCAAGGTACACTCCACTCTTTGGTAAGCCTCACTGTACGGTCGGGGCAAAAGCTGTACGGTTTTTTGATAATACTGCATTCTGAACACTTCCTTTGGTTTCACTATATGTGCCCGGACGCAAAAAAAGAACAGCCGCTTTATGAAAGTGACTGTTCTTCCATCCTTTGACAAATGTTTTCGATGATTAGCTGGCAATCTGTAATATTCCCATTATTTCTCTGCGATATGCCGCAGGGTCTTATCCAAAAGGGCTTCAATCGAAACGGTGCCGATATCCAGTATACGGGCTTTCAGCATACCGCACAGGGGTACAAGCCATTCCCCACTGATACAAGCAATACCGAAAGCCATGCCCAGTACAGAACCGACAGTGGCGCCGTTGCAGTCAGTTTCAAACACCTGCTCCACCAAAATAACGGTCTCAATATCCTGTGTCACAACGGTGCAGTAGGCGTTTTTTTCCCTAATTCTGCAACCGGTGCTCAGCAACATTCTGTGAGGTAAAGCTGCGCTCCTTGGTGTCGATCAGCAGCTGGTACAACGCGGTGTAGTTGGTGTCATCATCCACGGGGGCGCAGGTCTTGGTGTCCGTCCACCGGCTCCAACACATTCTATTTCAGATTGCGTACGAAATGTATTATGGATGCCCGGCTCCCCTTAAAGCAGCTCCAAATCAATACTGCAGCGGCAGTCGTCTTAATTTTCTATCTATTCAAATCGGTAAAATATCCGGCGGGAACCTTACCCGCGGAGCTAAGCGAAATACCTTCACACCGTAACAACCGAATTTTATTTTGTAGTCCGGCAGAAAAACCCGTCAGATCCCCCTTAACACCCACCACGCGGTGGCAAGGAATTACAATGGGTACAGGATTGGTGCCGACGGCATTGCCCACCGCCCGGGCAGAGATAACCGGTTTACGCAGCTGCCGGGCAACCGCCTGCGCCACCGCACCGTAGCTGACAACCTTTCCGTAAGGAATCTGTGTCAGAATATTCCACACCACATTCTGAAACGCAGTCCCTTGCAAAGGCAGGGGCAACGCCCATATGGCAGGCTGCCCGCCAGAAAAGTATTTGTCCAGCCAGCCAGTGATCTGCTGCTGCATCGGGCTACAAACGCTTTCACAGGGGTAAGGTAGCTCCCAATGCTCCCCGCCGGGCAAAAAAATCCGAACCAGCTTTTGTCCGTCATGCACCGGAACCAAATTGCCGATGGGCGAAGAATACACAAAACAGCTTTGCATGATAATTTATTTATCCTCTGGTACCTTCCACACCGGAATCGGTACTAAAGCCCTGCAAAACCGGAATGTTTACACTGACTGCCCAAACGGACTGACATTCCTGCCACTGAGACAATGCCTCCGGGCTTCGGATGGCCGTGCCGATACGGTAACTTTCCGGCCAGGGATTCTGCTCACAGGGGTCAGTAGGATCCCATCCACGCAGTGCGGTATCGGCAGGGTCGGTATAAATGGTACCGGGTTTTCCCATTGGGCCGGGGGTTTGCGCATCGTCGTAAATAATGACCGGCGTGCCGATGGGGCAGTTGTCATATATCCATTTTACATCCACAACCGCAAGACGGATGCAACCCAGCGAAGCAAGAGAGCCCAACTGATTAAACTGGTCATATTCCACATCATCCTGATGCTGAGTGTAGTAGGGTACGCTGTGGAAAAGAAAACAATCAAAAATTCGAGTGGCATATTGACCGTAACAAGGCCCTGCCAATAGCCGCCAATCATAACTGACCGGGGTTCCCCAGTATCCAAGCGGGGTATCCTCACCGCCGCTGCAGGCCATTGCCATAAAGGGAACGGTATATTCCCCGTTCTCATCCACCGTATAAACCGTGACCGTAGAAGCCGCCCGGTTGACCGCAAGCAGATATGGATAGCCCTGCTGGACTGTCAGGCTAAAACCGCAGCTTGCGTAATACGGATCGGAAACCAACCCGTTCAAAATCTCCAGAGCCTTGGTTTGCCAAAGGGAATATTCCTCAATCTGCGGCTGATTTTTGGTCGCGTTGACCGTGGCTGCATCTGTTATCTGCTGCATCACATCCGGCTGGGCAGCTTCCTGCAGCTGAGAGGCTTGTTCCTCGGCTGGCAGGTCTTGCTCCGGGGCAGATTGCTGCTCCGTTTGATCCGGCTGTTCCGGTTGCTCCGATTCCGGGCTCTCAATAACGCTTTCCGCAACAGGCGCAGGCTGCTCACCTTTTGCCGTGCAGCCGCGTACCAGCCAGATACCTACTGCTATCAAACCGAGCATCAGCAAGATGCAGACTGCCAACCGAAACCGGCCGATCATTCTGCGCTGTTCTCTTTTATAAACAACCTTATGTTTTCTCATAACTTCTTTTTTCGTGTACCTGAGCGGCGGCACACACCTCTCCTATCAAAAAGCTTTTTAATGAATAGACAACTTTAAACGGTACTGTCTTTTCGCAGAGTATCCAGATGGATATCCAGCTGACGGAACGGAATGGTAATATCCTCCGCAGCTAAAACATCCTGGACAATTCCCAGCGTATTTCGGCAAGCCAGGTGCCGATAGATGGGGCTGCAGCTGAGACGCAAAAGATAACGGATACAACTGTCTTCAAAGGCTTTCGTCCCCAAAAAATTCACATCCGTTCACATAGGGCAGCTGCACCATCCGCGCTGCCATTTTTCCGCAAACGGCACGCATAGTTTCTGTAGATACCGTATAAGGCGCCGGAATCGAAATATCAGCCGGTCAATAATCGTTTTGCGGCATCCATTTTATGATCCCTTCTTTTTCCGGATTTCAGTTGTTTACAATCTAATATTATTGACATATTGCATTATACGCTTTTTTCAAGGCTTTGTAAAGAATAATGGAAGCACTAAGCTTGTTTGGGTATGAAAACGAAAGATCCCACATACATTATCACAAACAACGGTTGCAAAGCCGCAAGCGTAACCGAAAAAAGGAGGATCAGAATGACCGAGTACCGACCGGAGGAACAGCAAAATACAGAACACAGCTACAGCTGGCATCAACTGAACCAATGCTGCATGAATCACACCGTTTTATATGCCAGGGCCTATCTGTTTGACGCACAGCGACAACTGCATTTTCGTTTGGGGTGCTGCGAGGGTATTATGCCATTTGGACAAGCAGCTTTGGACGCGGATAAGGGACTGGTCAAGGATATTGCAATCTTGACAAAGGTAGGCCATATTGTCTGTTTTACCGTAAAAGAGCTGGTCAATTCCGGCGAAAAGACATCCTATGCCATCTTAAGTCGCGCCCAGGCGCAAAAAGCCTGCAAGGAGGCATACTTTGATACTCTGCAGCCGGGGGATATCATTTCCGCCAGGGTCTGCAGTATGGAACAGTTTGGCGCCTTTTGCGATGTGGGCTGCGGGTTGATCGCCCTGCTGCCAATAGATTATCTTTCGGTATCCCGTATCAGTAGTCCTGCTGACCGGCTTACCATTGGGCAGAACATCTTTTGCGCGGTAAAAAAACGGGATGAATACGGCAGATTGGTCTTGACCATGAAGGAGCTTCTGGGTAGCTGGGATGAAAACGCAGCTAACTTTGCTGCCGGAGAAACAGTTCTGGGCAGAGTACGGGGTATAGAAGACTACGGCGTATTTGTAGAGATTGCGCCCAATTTAGCAGGCCTTGCAGAGACCAGACAAAACCTGGAAATCGGCGACTGTGTCAGTGTCTACATCAAAAGCATATTACCCGAGCGGATGAAGATCAAGCTGATCGTATTAGGTAAAATTGCGCCGCCACCGCCCCTACCGGAACCCCATTATTATATCCGCACCGGTCGACTGCAAAGCTGGCAGTACGCCTCTGCTGCCTCAGGTCGACAAATCGGTACTATATTTTAGCCCCTTTCGGTTAATTTCACCCTATAGAAAAGGATTATTCACTTGACAGTTGACCGTTTGTTCCTTATACTATAAGTGAACACACGGTCACTTTTATTTGGGAGGCGAAAAAGCTGGTAACGAATACGAAAGAAAAAATATTAAATGCCGCACTGGATCTGTTTGCGGAGTACGGCTTTGCCGGTACCAATCTGCAGAGCATTGCCGATCGGGTGGGCATTGTCAAATCGGCAGTATACCGTCATTATGAAAGCAAGGAAGAGATCATACACGCAGTCTTTCAGATGATGGTGACCTATTATGACGAGCATTTCGGCTCTCCGACCCATCTCGATCCACTGCCGCGTACCACGGACGAGCTACTCACCATGACAATGCGCATGGTACATTTTACGGTATACGACCCCAAGGTGGTCAAAATACGCAAGATCATACTGACCGAGCAGTTCCGGGATGAAGACATCAGCCAGTTTGCCACACGGTATTTTATTGAGGATACCAGATCCATTTTTAAAAAGTTTTTTCTTCATTTGATGGCGTCAGGTGCAATCAAGCAAACCAATGTGGACTTTCTCGCCTTTTCCTTTACTGCGCCGATCACGGCATTGATACATCTTTGTGACCGTTCGCCGGAAAAAACACCCGGGGCTTTGGCAGAAATAGAGCAGTTTACACGACAGTTTATTGCTGTCTACGGGATCAATCAGTGAAAAAAAGCAAGCGGAGAAGATTTCATGAGACAGGAAACCGTACCCGATCAGGATCAAACAACTCCCATCCTTTACAGAAAATTGCAAAACACAGAGAGACCTTTGGCGTTGGAGCTTGCGTGGAGGGTCTTTGCCGAGTATGAATCCCCGGATTATCCCCCGGAGGGAACTGAAGAATTCCGAAAGACCCTACAAAACGAGGAATATCTTTCCGGTATCGAATATTTCGGCGCCTTTGTGAAAACGCAGCTCATCGGGATCGTGGGCATCCGCAAAGAAAAATGCCATATCTGCTTTTTCTTTGTGGACGGCGCGTTTCACCGGAGGGGCATCGGCACCAAGCTATTTCAGCAGGTGAAGTCGGCGTATCCGGATAGAGTCATCACCTTAAATGCCGCGCCCTTCGGTCTGCCCTTTTACCGAAAGCTGGGCTTTACCTCCGCCAACAGGGAGCAGTGTGTAAACGGTATTCGCTTTACGCCGATGATATTTCTTCCTACGAAAGAAAAGCTTGCCTTTTCGCCGCTTTTTTAGTAAAATAGGAAAGGTGTTGATTCTATAGGTAGGAGGAGCCTGATGTCCGAGGAAGCTTTTGCAGCCGGTGTACGCCCCGGCGGCTTGACAGACGAAACACAAATCCGTGTTCTTTTATGTTATATGGTGCAGCATTATAGCCCGGTCTGTCCGGAGGAAATGCAGGAGGTCTTGTGGGGCAACCAACTGGTCAACTACTTTTCTCTGCAAAACTCCGTTTCCGAGCTTTGCAAGCTGGGCTATCTTGTGCAAAAAGAGGACGGTCTTTATACCACCGCATCCGGTAAAATGGCAGCCAATGACTTATCAGGTGTAGTGCCCCGCAGTGTAAGGGAACGGGCAATGGACGCAATGCTTAAGCTGCGGACACGGCAGAAAAAGGCAGAGCAGGTACGCACCACCGTGGATAAATGCGGTGTGGACTATCTGTTGCGGTGTAAGATAGAGGACCTGGGTCGGACCCTGATGGACTGTACACTGTCTTTTCCCGATTTAGAGCTTGCGGAACACGCAAAGGAGCGTTTTTGCGAAAACGCGGACCTGATATACCAGCTGCTGATTGCCGGTTTGACCGCAGACAGTGGTTTGGCAAAGGATTGTCTTGGGGATATGGACTGAACACAAAAAACACGCTGCCCATTTGGCAGCGTGTTTTCCTTTTGCGATTATTAGGGTCAGTTTACCAGCGCATCGGCTACCGCCGCGGCATACCTGTAAAACGGTTCGACCACCTTTGCGGGCAGCTTTCCGCAGGCAACCTCCAGGTTATAGCTTCCGCCATACCCAATCTGTCGCAGGACATCGGTAAACCGATCCCACGCCATGTTTTCGCACCAGTCAGACATGGTGGCGGGGATAACGTGCTCATCCCCGGATTGATTGCCGTTGACATGCAGGGCATATAGTTTTTCGCCGTACTGCAGCGCCATACTGCAAAAATCCTTCCCGCAGAGGTGGGCGTGACCGGTATCAAGACAGGCACCAACCAAAGGAGAATCCACACCGCGGATAATTTGAAGAATCGTTTCGGCGTTGCTAACCGGTGTGGACTGATATCTGCCGTCCCGCACACAGTAGATATTTTCTATGCAAAGCCGGATACCGTTCTGCTGCAACAAGGGCAGCAGCTCCTGAATCAACTGGATATTGCCCTGCACAGTGGCGGTAGTACTGTCGGAAGAAAAATAGGGGTGAATGACCGCATCCGGGCAGCCAAGTCGGGCCACAATGGGGATCAGCTGGCGAAAAGAAGGTAGCAGCGCATCCCGGTAAGCGGCAAAGCTGCCGTCCCCCGGGTGATCAATATGGCCTGGCAGATAGGGCATATGGCACTGTGTCACCGCTAGGCCTGCCCCCTGCGCAGCCCGGGCGCACCGGGTAATATGCTGAAGCTGCTCAGGGGTAGCCAGCATACCCGGCACAAAATCTCCAAGGGTTGCATCCAGATCAATGCCGTGAAAACCTGCCTGTACCATGATCGATGCGGTTTTATTATAATCTCCGCCTGTCATCTGCAGCCCGTGTTCCATAGAGATTGAAAGCTTCATTTGTTTGACCTTTCCTGATAATTACATTTCCTGTTATGTACGGTGGCTGCCGTTGGTATACCTTTAAATTTCGGTTACCCACGGCATTTCTTCAAACGGGGAGGTAACGGGCTTATCCGGTCGAACCGGCAGCCAGCTGCAAAAAGCGCTGCCGTCTTTACCCGCATAGCGATGGTCGGTCAGGGTGATCCGGCTGCCATCCGCCCTCTTAATTTGGTAGGCAGCAAAATCTCCCCCATCGACCGGCTCGGCTGCTTTAATTTCCGCAAGAGTCAAGTCCTCAGCAGGCAGATCGGCGGAATGGGCGCTGAGCAACACCGGCCCGGAATAGACAGAAAGGGTGGTTTGCTGCTCTTTTTGCTGTAACCAGCCGTGTAAACCCATATCCAGGGTAAGAGTCAGTGTATCGTCATCCTGCCAGACGCGGTCAAATTCGGCGTATTGGCCGCACACGGGGTGCGTGCAATCCTGCCCGTTCAAGCTGATCGTCGTCTGAAATGACCATGCCGGAATACGCAGAAGCAGCTTACAGGCAACCGGCTTTTCCGTATGCAGCGTAATCACTACACTGCCCTGCCGCGGATAGGCAGTGGTCTGCTGCAGGGTGATATTGCTTCCGTCCTCCAGCCTCAGCGCAAGCGTAGTTTGTCCGTAGTAGTTCAAATAAACCGTATTGCCGTCGGCCATCACCGCCCACTGGGTAGGTTGTGTCAGCCCACGGTTGCCGTTGGACTGGCAGCAGGACATATCCCTTGCGCCGCGGTAGCCTTGCTCCCTCAGGGTGATGTTCGCTGCCTCCCGTGTGCCGTCAGAAAGGTTCATATAGGTAAAATTCCGCTCGCCCTTCAGTAGTGAACCCAGCGTAGCGTTATAAAAGGAAAGCTCCAACTCATCAGCCACGCGGCTATTACGGCTGAACGCCAGATAATCGGTGGAAAAGGCCATCCAGGCAACGGTATTGCAGGTCTCACTGCCTGCGCCGTAAAGCTGACCGGTCGCCCCTTCCCCGGTACCAAAGCTGCCGGTATTATGCCGGTCTGTCCGTACCATGCTATTCCACAGGGCATGCAATGCCTTACTATAGATTTCTTCACCGGTCACCCGCTCCAGAACGGCAAGAGTCTCCAGAGAATACAACCCCTCCCACCGGGGCTGACCGGAGGCAAAATATGGTTTACCCTGCAAAGCAGCCGTCAACCAGTCACAGCATAGACGCTTACGAGTGTAAAAATCGGGGTAAACGGTCTGCCAATCCTGATGGACGATCCGTTTGGCAGCCTGCAGGTACCTGTCATCCCCTGTTTCTTCATACAGCAGCGCAAAGGCATGACCGATAGCCAGATTGCACTCCGCCCAATTCTGCCGAGCAATGGAAATGCCGCCCGTGATAAAGTGGTCATAAATGTTATCCAGTGCCCTCAGTGCAACCTTTAGCGCCGTTTGATTGCCGGTCAGCTGATACCAGCGGTATAAACCAATAATGCAGTGGTACTGTCCCCAGGTATCCCACTTACCCCAGCGTTCCGGCGGTGTATCCAGCGCAAATTCCACAGCCTCGTTCCAAACATCCTTCTCAAACTGCTTTTCCTTTTTCCAAGGACCGAGATAGCCATCCGACTGCTGCACACGGGCAAACTCCTGCACCATTCTTTCTCCCAGCAGGTAGATGGCCTGCTCATTTTGCAGATAATAGCTTTGGGCGATACCTGTCATAAGCTTGCCGGGGTATTCCCCGTGCCACATGGTGCGAAAAATACTGTCATCCTCCGGGGTGGCGAAGCCTTCAAACAGGCCGCTGTCATCAATCAAAAGCTTTTGCAGCCAATTACGGGTATTTTCCGCCAAAATCTCCCCGACCTCGCCGCCAATCTGCATATTGGTCAGGCAATTTTTTAAATGCTTCATCTTCTTATGTTCCTTTTTTGTGTTGTGATTGTTTTCGGAAATCAAACAAACTGATAGCCTTCCGCTTTCAGTGCTTTTATTCCCTTTTCAAGCTGATCTTTTTTCATAAAGATATAATCCGTATTAAAGGTAGAAACCGCAAAAATGCCCACACCGTTTTTAGCAAGCACATCGGAAATGCGGGACAAAATGCCGATCAGGGAAAAATCCAGCACGCCCTGAATGCGAAAGCCCCGCCAGCCGTCATCCCTTTCCACTACGTTCGCCGGCACCTTTTGAGTCAGGCATACCAGCGAGCATTCCTCATCTGTTTTGCCGATAAAGCAAAACAAATCGGTCAAGTCGGTACCGGAATAGTCTGTCACCTTACAGACGGAAAATTCCTCATTCAGTACTTTTAAAATCATAAAGCCCTCGTCCTTTTTCTTCCCTTTTTCTTTTACAGGATGGCATAGGTTTGCCCTAACTCATTGTACCAAATGCCAAACTGTATGTCAATTCTATCCTTTGGATAAACAAAAAAGCAGCTGTCGCATAAGCGACAGCCGCAGAACAAATCAGATATACATTTATAAATGTATAAGCTTACAGCTTCGGACCGGCTTCCACCAAGGCCTTACCGGCCTCATTGGTGGTGTACTTTGCAAAGTTCTTAATAAAGCGACCGGCCAAATCCTTTGCCTTGACCTCCCAATCGGCAGCATCGGCGTAGGTGTCGCGAGGATCCAAAATCTCGGTGGCGACGCCGTTCAACTGGGTGGGCACTTCAAAGTTGAAGTAAGGAATCTTCTTGGTGGGGGCATCCAAAATGTCACCGTTCAAGATGGCATCGATGATGCCGCGGGTATCCTTGATGGAGATGCGCTTGCCGGTACCATTCCAACCGGTGTTGACAAGGTAGGCCTTGGCACCACTCTGCTCCATCTTCTTAACCAATTCCTGCGCGTACTTGGTGGGGTGAAGTTCCAAGAAAGCCTGACCGAAGCAAGCGGAGAAGGTGGGGGTGGGCTCGG
>DCHC01000006.1 GCA_002314755.1 Faecalibacterium sp. UBA1762
TCGGATGATTCTCTTATGGTGGAGCTGAGGGGGGTCGAACCCCTGTCCGAAAAGAAATCTACGGGAGTATCTACGGGTGTAGTTTATCTACAAGATTCCCCTCCCGGCAGGCCGATAAACAGGCCGCCGGTACGGTAGCTGATCAGTGCGTGACACCCCGCACAGCTTTGGAATGTTCACGTGCACCACATAAAATGATGCCCTAAGCCGGGCCTGTGGTCATCCCGGTCAGGACAGCTGCCTAATTAGGCAGCGACAGCAAAATTGTTGTTGTCAGTTATTGTTTTTGAAGCTTTTATAGTGGTGCCTCACCACTACCCGCTGCTCCGGCTTCTCTCTCCCCGTCGAAGCCAATACAGCCCCATATATAAACTGTGCTCCACATCTCTTTGCGTCACACAGTCCGACCCATAAGAAAACCCCTATCGGGAAAAACGCTCTTTCATCTCCCGCTGCGCCTCCATCTTGGCGCTGCGCTGGGCGGCGTCCGCCCGTTTATCAAATAGCTTTTTGCCCTTACACAAACCGACGCTGACCTTGACCTTGCTGCCTTTAAAATACATGGACAGCGGAATCAGTGTCTGACCCTGCGTTTTGATCTGCTGCTGAAAATGCCGTATTTCCTTTTTATGCACCAGCAGCCGCCGGGGACGAATTGGATCTTTGTTAAAGATATTGCCTTTCTCGTAAGCGCTGATATGACAACCAAGCAGATACAGCTCTCCGTTCTGTATATCCACCCAGGCGTCCTTCAGGTTAACTGCATGGTTGCGGATGCTTTTGACCTCTGTGCCCACCAACTCGATACCGGCTTCCAGTGTCTCCAGCACAAAATATTCATGGTGCGCCTGACGGTTGACCGCCACGGTGGTGTCCTTGGGTTTCTCCATGACGACCCCCCCTTTTTCGGTGTTTTATCAGTATACTCATCCTTGGGGCATTTGTCAAGAGCTATCTGTCTTTTTCCCTGTTTATGGCCAAACCTTACAAAAAACTTTCCACCCCGACATAACATCAAGGGTGGAAAGTTTTTCTTTACAGCAGAATGCCATGTATATCTTATAAATTGTCGGCAGCAGTCTCCTTCATAGCTGCCTGACGTGCTGCGGCCTGCTCCGCAGCGGCTGCCTTGGCTTCCTCCTCTGCCTCCAGAACCTTATAGGCAACCTTACCCACCAGGGTCTTGGGCAGCTCCTTGCGGTACTCAAACTCCCGCGGGACTGCATATTTGGCCATCTGCTCACTGCAGTATTTCTGCAGCTGAGCAGTCAGTTCATCGCTGGGCTCCACACCGGGACGCAACACAACAAATGCCTTTACACGCTGCATCCGGTAACTATCCTTAACACCGATGACCGTACTCATCAAAACGTCCGGGTGGGCATCAATGACATTTTCTACCTGAGAGGGGTAGACATTGTAGCCGCTGGTGATGATCATTCTTTTTAAACGCTGCTTAAAGTAGATAAAGCCGTCCTCATCCATATAACCCAAGTCGCCGGTATGCAGCCAGATACGGCCATCGGCATGGGTCTGCAGGGTGTGCTCGTTTTCTTCCTGGCAGTTCAGATAGCCCTTCATGACGGAGGGCCCGGACAGGCAGATCTCGCCGATCTCACCGGCAGGCAGTTCCTCCTGACTTTCCGGCTTGCAGATGATGTAATAGGTATCCGGGAAAGGAATACCGATACTGCCTTTGCGGTACATCCGACGGGGGGTCAGGCAGCTGGCAGTAACACATTCTGTGGTGCCGTAGCCTTCCCGTACCTGCTCGGTAGAGCCGTGCTCCTTTAAGAATGCATCCACCTTACCCTTCAGCTCAATAGAAAGGCTATCGCCGCCGGAGAAGATGCCCTCCAGACAGGATAGGTCAATACCCTCCAGGTCCTCAATACGTAGCAGTGCCTCGTACAGGGTCGGCACACCGGCAATATAGTTGGGGTGATGCTTTTTCAAAAGGGCCGCATAGCTTTTTACAGTAAACTGCGGCACCAGAATACACTTGGCACCGTTGATCAGCATGGTATGGATACAGACACCCAGACCGAAACCGTGGAAAATAGGCATAATGGCCAGCATAACATGCCCGGCCTCCAGGCAGTCACCGGCTGCAGCAGTCTGCATACCCAGAGCATTAAAATTCAGATTTGTCAGCTGAATACCCTTGTTAGTTCCGGTCGTTCCGCCGCTATACAGAATAACAGCAACCTCATCGCCCTTACCCTGATAGACATATTCTCCCTTATAGTCCTTACCCTTGGAAAGGAAATCCTTCCACCAAATAACCTGCGGATCCTCCGGGACCTTTTTCACCTTCCGGCCGGCGGTAACGGCGTATCCCACCTTCATTAGGGGGTTCAGCGCATCCTTAATACTGGTCAGAATCAAGTGTTCAATATGAATCTGATCCTTGATTGCGGCAAACTTGGGATAGAACTGATCCAGCGTAATGCAGGCAACGCTCTCGCTGACATTCAGGTAAAACGCGATCTCTTTTTCGCCGGACAGAGGATGGATCATATTGCCGATCGCACCCATCCGGTTGATTGCGTAAAACATGATAATTGCCTGGGGGCAGTTGGGCATACACACGGTAATACGGTCACCCTTACGGATGCCCATTGCCTTTAATGCCTTGGCGCAGCCGTCAATCTGCTCCACAAATTTGCGGTAAGTCACCCGGCTGCCCATAAACTCATAGGCAAAATAGTCCGGATATTTTTCAGCGGTCTTCACCACCTGGGCAGACATGGTACAGTCCGGATAGTTCAGATGTGCCGTTTCGGGAGTATAATATTTTAACCACGGTGCTTGTTCGATATTCATCTGCGTACAGCCGCTCCTTTTATTTTGACATATTTAAAACAGAAAGATGCCTATTAACTATAACATAAACAGGATAAAAAAACCACCCCAAATAAGCCGATTCGTTCTTGTTTCTATTGGGCATTTTATATGTTTTGTCAAAAAAGCACAAAAAAGGGGGCCTCCGGTCTGATTCCATCCGAAACCCGATTTAAAGCAAAAAGCCCCTCCCCGATTTTGCGCACGCCCTTTGGCAGCGGCATCTTCGGAAAGGGACACCTATTCTATATCCTTTATCAGATAAAACGGTATTACATTGCCCGTGTGGTCTCCTCCGCCTTTGCTGCATCGGCAAAGTACTTCAGCACATCCTTTCGGGTGATAATTCCCATAAATTTATCCCGGTCATCCACAACCGGCACAAAGTTCTTATCCATTACACCGGCAAGCAGATCCTGCATGGTAGCGGTGATGCGCACTGGCTGATGCCGCCCTCTGACCAACAGTTGTTTTACCGGAAATCCCTCTGCCGTTTTCAAATCCGCAATGCTGTTATCCATTAAAAACCATAAAAAATCCCCATCACTGACGGTTCCTAAATATTCCCCCTTATGAGAAATAACAGGTATCGCCGTGTATTTGTGGGTCCGCAGCTTTTCCAGTGCCTGACGAAGGGTGCTGTCCTCATAGACATACGCCACATTCACCTTGGGCTTGAGCAGAAATACAATGTTCAAATTGACACCTCACTTTTGCTTTGGTTCTTACCATGCTGGAATGGTTCTCACCCCCTGGTCTGACCCGTCGGCTCTTCAAGAGTTTTTCTCCGACCGGAAGCTGTTTTCTGTTTTCAGTATAGCATAAAACCCCTTTCCTGCCAACTGGCTAATGCGTAAAAACTGTGTAAATTTTTCCTCTGAAACGCTACACAAAGCCGGTAGAATAAGGTATAATACAAGCTGAAGAGTATAGTATACGCAGATAGCGCCGGGTACGCCTGTCGCATTTTGTAAAAAGGAGCAGCAATGAGAGAGTCCTTGACGGAACAGGTTTTTCATACCCTGGAAGAAGAGATTTTAAACGGTACCCGCCAGCCCGGCGATACCTTGCCGGAGCTGCAGCTGTGTCAGGATCTGCAGGTCTCCCGCACGCCGGTGCGGGAAGCGTTGGTACGTCTGGAACAGGCCGGTTTAGCAGAGCTTTTGCCCAACCGCAGTGTTGTGGTAACCGGTATTTCGGTACAGGATATGCTGGATATTTACGAGGTACGCCTGCGGATTGAAGGTCTTGCTGCCCGACGCTGCGCCGACCGCATCACCGAGGAAGAGCTGCTGCAGCTGCGACGCACCTTGGATCTGCAGGAATTTTATACCATCAAGGACCGCCCGGACGAGCTGCGTGCCATGGACTCTCAGTTCCACCAGGAACTGTATGAGCTGTGCGGTTCCCCTGTGCTAAGCATTTTGCTGACCGATTTGCATCGCAAGGTACAGCGGTTTCGCCGCAGCAGCCTGGCTGCGACCGACCGTGCCGCTGCCGCCATGGAGGAGCACCGCGCCATCTGTGAAGCGTTGGCGGCACACGACGGCGACCGGGCAGAAGAGCTGACGGTACGGCATATCCGCTGTGCCCGTGACCATCTGCTGGAGCTGTATGCCAAACAGGGACATACCGAGCCCACCGACTGAGCATCAGAGAGAGTGAACGCTATGAACCAACCTTTAAACCTGTGGCAACGGTTTTGGGGACACCTGTCCACCGTCTTCCACCACAAAAAACTGGTTGCAAAATACTGTTTCCGCGCCGGCCTGTACTGGCAGGGGATCACCCATGACCTTTCTAAATTCTCCCCACGGGAATTTATTCCGGGTGTCCGGTATTTTCAGGGTTGGCGCAGTCCCAACGAGGGAGAGCGTCAGGAAAACGGCTTCAGCGCTGCCTGGCTGCATCACAAGGGACGTAACCGCCACCACTTAGAGTATTGGACAGACTATGTCAACGGTCAATTTGCCGGTATCCCTATGCCGCCCCGTTACCTGACTGAGATGTTGTGTGACCGTATTGCCGCCAGCCGCACTTATAAAAAGGAAGCATATACCGACGCCTCGCCCTATGAGTACTACGTCAGCCGCAAGGACCACAATCTGCTGCATCCGGACACAGCTGCCCAACTACTGCAGCTGCTTACCATTTTGAAAGATCAGGGAGAAGACGCCGTTTTCACCTTTGTCCGCAGGGATATTCTGAAAAAGTAACTGGATCAACCTATTTATCCCTGATCATTCGCTGCAAAAAGGAGTATTTTATGCCGCAAAACCGTGCTGAACCCGAAAAACTGCTGACTCTGCCCTTAGAGGATGAACCGCTGCCCGGTACGCTTACCTTGCGTCAGCTTGCCGGCGGACAGTGGTACTACGAGCCGCCCATCTATTGTGAGCGGCGTTATATTTTAGGTGTACCCGGAGATAGGCCCTTAGTATGTATCGGTATCAACCCCAGCACTGCTGTTCCGGGTGCCCTTGACCCCACTCTGAAAAGCGTGGAGCGGCTTGCCGGAGCAAACGGTTATGACGGCTGGATCATGTTCAATGTCTATCCCCAGCGGGCAACAGACCCCAATGCCATGGACGATACCGTTCGGGAGGAATGGCATCGGCGCAATGTGGCTTGGCTTGCACAGGTCGTGGCAGAAAAGGACGCCACCCTTTGGGCAGCCTGGGGCACCCTGATTGAAAAACGGGACTATCTGCCAGGTCTGGTCCGACAGCTTGCTGCCTGCGCCCCGAATGCACCCTGGGTACATTTCGGGGCCTTATCCAAAGCGGGGCATCCCCACCACCCTCTTTACTTACGCAAGGACACTTTCCCTGAGCCGTTTGATATTCACGGATATTTGGATGCTCTGCAAACACATTAACGGAAGGAAAACAAGCTTATGCGCAGATCGGTTCTGGGGATTCTTGCCCATGTGGACTCCGGAAAAACAAGCCTTTCGGAGGCTATGCTGTACCGCGCCGGGGAGCTGCGCCGTCTGGGCAGGGTGGATCACGGTGACGCTTTTCTGGATACCGATGCGCTGGAAAAACAGCGTGGAATCACCATTTTTTCCAAACAAGCCGAACTGCGTCTGCAAAATATTGAACTGACTCTGTTAGATACTCCCGGTCATGTGGATTTTTCCGCCGAGATGGAACGTACCCTGCAGGTGCTGGATTGCGCTATTTTAGTCATTAGCGGCACAGACGGTGTGCAGAGCCACACACGCACACTTTGGCATCTGCTGGAACGGTATCACATCCCCGTTTTTCTATTTATCAATAAGATGGATTTGCCTGGTGTGGACCGGAATAAGCTCCTTGCTCAGCTGCAGCAAGAGCTTTCTGCCGGTTGTCTACCCTTGGAGCGGCAGCAAGACGGCAGCCCTACCCCCCAGACTAAAGACGGGCTTGCTCTGCTGGATGAAGAGATGATGGAAGCCTACCTTACCGACAGCCAACCGGATTGGGACGCCTTTATCTGCCGTGCCATCCGCCGCCGTCAGCTTTTTCCCTGCTTTTTCGGCAGCGCATTAAAATGTGAAGGGGTAGATGCTCTTCTGGACGGGTTGGAGATCTACTCGCCCTGCCCGGAATACGGAGAAAGCTTTGCCGCTCGAGTTTTTAAAATTACACAGGACGACCAGGGTAACCGGTTGACCTACATGAAAATCACCGGCGGAAGCCTATCTGTCCGACAGCCTGTGGATGGGGTGGATACAACCGGTCCCTGGCAGGAAAAGGTGCGAGCTATTCGGATCTACAACGGCGCAAAGTACCGTGCTGTCGAGCAGGCTTTACCCGGTACTGTCTGCGCCGTTGCCGGGTTGACCCATACCAAGCCCGGCTGCGGTCTGGGTACCGGCGCCGACGCGCTTACTCCTGTGATGGAGCCGGTTTTGACCTATCGAGTACTGCCGCCGGACGGCGTGGATCTGCATACTGCACTGGTCATTCTGCGGGAGATTGAGCAGCAGGAACCCGCCCTGCGCGTGGTCTGTCAGCCGGAGCTGAATGAGCTGCGTATACAGGTAATGGGAGAGGTACAACTGGAAGTGCTGACCCACCTGATGCAGCAAAGGGGGTTAAACGCCACCTTTGGTCATGGCAGCATCTTGTACCGGGAGACTATAAGCCGTGCTGTGGAAGGGGTCGGCCATTACGAGCCACTGCGCCATTACGCCGAAGTACATCTGCTGCTGGAGCCGGGTGCCCCCGGCAGTAGACTGGTTTTTGAAACCGGCTGCAGCACAGATGACCTTGCTTTAAACTGGCAGCGGCTGGTATTGACCCACCTGGAAGAAAAAACACACCGAGGTGTTTTGATCGGCGCGCCGATCACTGATATGAAAATCACTCTGCTTGCCGGACGCGCCCACCCCAAGCACACCGAGGGGGGCGATTTCCGTCAGGCAACCTATCGCGCGCTGCGACAGGGACTTCGCGGTACGGAAAGCGTGTTATTGGAGCCATTTTATGAATTTCGGTTGTCTGTTCCCGCCGACTGTATCGGACGTGCCATGCTGGATATGGAACGCGCCGGAGCCACTGTCAACCCGCCGCTCACCACACCGGAGGGTGCCCTGCTGACCGGCAGTGCCCCGGTCGCCACTCTGCGGGAATATCATAACGAGCTACGCAGCTACACCAAGGGGCTGGGCAGTCTGACCCTTTCCCCTGCAGGCTATCGTCCCTGCCACAATACCGCCGAGGTAATCGCCGCCAACGGCTACGACCCGGACAGCGATCTGGACAACACCGCGGATTCTGTCTTTTGCGCCCACGGCGCAGGCTTTACCGTGCGTTGGAACGAGGTTCGCCGCTATATGCATATTGATTCCGGCTGGGGAAAACGTGCTGTTCAGTCGCTACAGACCGCCGAGGGTGCAGCCGCCCTGTCCCGCCACCGGGAAAATGCTGCCCGGTACCGGGGTACCCTGGAGGAGGACCGGGAGCTTTTGGCTATTTTTGAACGCACCTACGGTCCCATCCGCCGTAAAACTGATAATATCTTTCGTCCCAGCCGCGAGGTGATGCACAGTGAAAAAACATCTGAAACCCCGGCGAAAACCGTCCTGCCGACCCCTTCTCCAAACGGTGGAGACTACCTGTTGGTGGACGGCTACAACATTCTGTTTGCCTGGGAAGATCTGCACGCCCTTGCCGCAGAGGATCTGGCTGCCGCCCGTTCCCGGCTGGCGGATATTCTGGCTAATTATCACGGCTGGCACGGCGGTGAACTGATTCTGGTGTACGACGCCTATAGGGTAAAGGGCGGCGAAGGGGAGGTTATTCCCTATCACGGTATCCATATTGTTTACACCAAGGAGGCGGAAACCGCTGATATGTACATCGAAAAGGTGACCCACAAGCTGCAAAAAAACGGCGCCAACATCCGGGTTGCCACCTCTGACGGATTGGAGCAGCTGATCATCTTGGGTCATGGCGCGCTGCGGGTTTCCGCTACTGCTTTCCGGGCGGAGGTGGATGCCGTTCTGCAGGAGATCCGGGAATGTCTGGAATGATCCTTTCCCTGTAAACCGTGAGCACACAGTAAAAGAACTGCGTAACCGAAATTAGGTCGGTTACGCAGTTCTTTTACTGTATCCGGTAAATTTCTGAGGGATTTTGTTCACTGAAACCGGCCTGCTGCAGCACCTGCTCTGTTTTTGTCACATCATCCGGGCGAAGCACCATCAGGGCTTTTCCGCTGATACGGCCAACGCAGGCATACATATACTCAACATTGATACCTGCACCGGACAGCAGCCGTAAAATGCCCACTGCGCCGCCGGGCGCATCCGACATGGCAACTGCCACAACCCGGGTCAGACGCACCGTAATACCCTGCTCTGCCAAAGCCTGTCTGGCTTTTTCCGGCTGATCCACCAAAAGGCGCAGCACTCCAAATTCGGCGGCGTCTCCCAGTGACAGGGCGCTGATATCCACCCCGTTTTGGGCAAGGATGTCCACCGCAGCACAAAGGCTGCCTTTTTTGTTCTCCAAAAAGACGGATAGCTGCTGAATAATCATTTCTTTCCCTGCCTTTCTGCCTTGTTTTACAGTTTGCGTTTATCAATTACCCGCTTGGCCTTGCCCTCACTGCGGGCAATGGACTGCGGGTTGACCAGGTGAACCTTAGCGCCGATGCCCAGCACATTACGCAGCTCAGTAACAACATCCTTTTCCAGCCGTTCGATCTGCTTTAAGTCAATATCCTCCTGGAAAAAGGCGTCACTCATCTCCACATTGATATCCAGCGTGTCGGTATTATTGACCCGATCTACAACAATCTGATAGTTGGGGGTAATATTGCCGCCGCTGACACGCAGCAGCACCTCCTCAATCTGGGAGGGAAACACATTGACGCCACGAATAATCAGCATATCGTCACTGCGCCCGGTGGGCTTATGCATCCGCAGATGGGTTCTGCCGCAGGCGCAGGGCTCCGGAATCAGGGAGCAGATATCCCGGGTACGGTACCGAATCACTGGGAACGCCTGCTTTGTCAGCGAGGTGAACACCAACTCCCCAGTCGCGCCAAGCGGCAGCACCTCGCCGGTGTCCGGGTCAATAATCTCCGCGATAAAATTGTCTTCGCATATATGCATTCCCTGCTGACAGGGGCATTCTATGGCGACACCGGGGCCCATCACCTCGGAAAGGCCATAAATATCATATGCCTTGATCCGCAGCTTTTGCTCAATCTGGGCACGCATATCTTCGCTCCAGGGCTCTGCCCCGAAAATACCGATGCGCAGCTTCAGCTGGTCTTGTACACCCAACCGCTCCACCTCTTCGGCGAGATACATGGCGTAAGAAGGGGTACAGCAAAGCACGGTCACCCCGAAATCGACCATGGTCTGTATCTGAAGAGCGGTATTTCCGCTGGAGATGGGTACAACCGTCGCGCCAACCTTCTCCGCGCCGCCGTGCACTCCGAATCCGCCGGAAAACAAGCCGTAACCAAACGCGATCTGCACAATATCTTCCTGCGTAATGCCCACACCGGTCATCATCCGGGCGATGCAATCGCTCCACATATCCAGATCATCCCGAGTATATCCAACCACAATCCGTTTACCGGTGGTTCCGCTGGAAGCGTGTGTCCGCACAACCTCCTTCATAGGAACGGCAAACAGCCCGTAAGGGTAATAATCCCGCAGATCCTTTTTGTAGGAAAACGGTATTTTGGCAAGATCCTCTATGCCGTGAATATCTGCCGGTGTCAACCCGGCCTGCTGCATCCGATTGCGAAAGCACTCCACACGGTTATAGCTGATCTCTACCTGCCGACACAGCCGCTGACTTTGCAGCGCGCGCAGCGATTGTCTATCCATACATTCAATTTCAGGCGTCCGTATCATATGCTTGACCGTTCCCTCTTTCCCTGCTGATCCGGCTGAATTATTCTTTTTGTACGGTTTCGGTACACCCCGTAGGCTTACCCACCGGATTATTTACAGCTGATAGCCCAACTCAAAAGCTTTCAGGTTGACCTCCAAAAACTTGGGAGGGACGGTCTCCCGGACCGTCTGTACCCATTGCTCATAGGGGATATCGGTATGCTTTGCCATTACCCCCATCAGCACCACATTGACCGCCTTGCCGCTACCTGCCTCATCCGCAAGGGCAAGGGCGTCCAGTGCCGTCACATCCGCCACTGCGGCAAGCTCTGCCAGGATATTTTTCGGGTACTCCATTGCACCGGTGATCACCGGCATGGGGTTGATCCGCTGACTGTTGACGATCATCTTGCCGCCCTTTTTCAAAAACGGCAGAGCACGGTATGCCTCCAGCTGTTCAAAAGCAAGGATAATATCTGCCTCGCCCTCGCCCACAATGGGGGAATACACCTTATCTCCATATTTTACATAGGTGACCACACTGCCGCCCCGCTGGCTCATACCGTGAACCTCGCTGACCTTCACATCATAACCGACGCTGATCACCGTATTGCCCAGAATGCGGCTGGCAAGCAGCGTTCCCTGTCCGCCGACACCCACGATCATTACATTTTTTGTACTCATCAAAGTCACCTCAATCCTTCTTTTCAATACAGCCGAAGGGGCAGACATTGACGCATAATCCGCAGCCGTTGCATTGGGTACGGTCAATTTTCACTGTGCCCGCCTCATCCACGCTGATAGCAGGACATCCCAGCTTCATGCAAACCTTACACTTCCGGCAAGCCTCGCTGATCTCGCAGTGACCGGTGTAACGAACCGTTTTCAGTAAAGCACATGGACGCTGCGCGATAATGACCGATACATCCTCCCGCTCTACCTCGGTCCTGACCACCTGTTCAAAGGCTTTTACATCGAACGGATCTGCAACCGTAATATGCTGTACGCCAAGGCCTTCGCAAAGGCGGATCAGATCCACCTGACGGGTGACCTCTCCGCGGATGGTCTTGCCCGTAGTGGGGTTATCCTGATGACCGGTCATTCCGGTAATAGAGTTATCCAGAATAATGACCGTGTTTGCGCCCTTATTGTAAACGATATCCGACAGGGCGGTAATTCCGGAATGCATAAAAGTAGAATCACCGATAACAGAAACAAGCTTACGGTTAAATTCCGTACCGCGCACTGCGGCCATACCGTGTGCCGCACTGATGGAAGCGCCCATACAGATGGTGGTATCCACACTGGCGAGAGGTGCCACCGCACCCAGCGTATAACAGCCGATATCGCCGGAAACCGTCAGACCCAGCTTTTTCAGCACATAGAAGGTCCCGCGGTGGGGGCATCCGGGGCAAAGCACCGGCGGACGGGCGGGCAGACTTTGTGCCGGGGTCAGCTTTTCAGCAGGCGCCTTACTCAGCACAACAGCGGCGATCATAGCCGGGGTATATTCACCCAGCAGGGTAAAGGCCTCCTTTCCGGTAACCTCTACTCCCAAAACCCGACAGCCTTCCTCCAGGAAAGGATCCAGTTCCTCAATCACATATACCTTTTCACAGTCGGCGGCAAATTCCCGGATGGTTTTTGCCGGAAGAGGATATGTCAGACCGATTTTCAAGTAGTTGACCTTTTCGCCCAGCGCCTCCTTCGCGTACTGGTAGGAGATACCGGAGGTGATCACCCCGATCTTGCTGCCATTTTGTTCAACCGTATTAAAGGGGCAGCCCTCGGCATAAGCCTCCAGATTTCGGGTACGCTGCTCCACCGTGACATGCTTTTTGATTGCCATAGCGGGCATCATCACATTTTTGGGAATGTTCTTTTCGTAAGGCTTGACCGGGACCTCCTGCCGTTCACCCAGCTCTACCAGACTTTGAGAGTGGGATACACGGGTGGAAAGGCGAACAAACACCGGGGTGTCAAACTGTTCGCTCAGATCAAAGGCAAGACGGGCAAATTCCTTGCATTCGGCAGAATCGGACGGCTCCAGCATGGGGATTTTTGCCGCTTTGGCGTAGTGACGAGAATCCTGCTCATTCTGGGAGGAATGCATCCCCGGGTCATCTGCCACGCAGAAAACCGCACCGCCATTTACACCGATATAGCTATCGGTAAAGATGGGGTCCGCCATTACATTCAGACCCACATGCTTGCAGCAGCTCATCGCTCTGCCCCCGGCAATGGAAGCACCTACTACCGCCTCGGCAGCCACCTTTTCATTGGGTGCCCACTCTACAAAAACCTCCTGGGCAGGATACTCTGCCATACATTCCGTAATTTCCGTGCTAGGGGTTCCGGGGTAGGATGAGACAAACCGTACCCCTGCCTCATATGCACCCCGGGCAATTGCCGCATTACCCAATAACAATTTTTTCATCTGTGTTTTTCTTCCTTTCGTCAGGATTCCCTGCTGTCCCTCTTTTATTTTTCAATCTGCCGTGCGACGACACTTTCCCCGCAATATTTTGCGCGCAACACCGGCTTTTCGATCTTACCGGTCGGGTTGCGGGGCACCGCGTCAAAAATAATCTTACGGGGACGCTTGTACCGGGGCAGCCCGTTGCAGAATGTCATCACCTGCTCCTCCGTCAGGGTGTGTCCCTCTTTTACGCTGATGACAGCAGCGGCAATTTCACCCAACCGGGCGTCCGGCAGACCGATGACCGCGACATCCTTTACATCGTCGCTGCGACGGATATAATCCTCAATCTGCACCGGGTACAGGTTTTCACCGCCAGTAATAATGACATCCTTCTTTCTATCCACCAGGAACAGGAAACCGTCCTCATCCTCCATAGCCATATCGCCGGTCAGCAGCCACTCGCCGTGCAACACCTCCGCAGTTGCCTGCTCATCCTTGTAGTAGCATTTCATCACACCGGGGCCCTTGACACATAGCTCTCCCACATCGCCCCGCTTGACCGGGTTACCGTCTTTGTCAATGACGCATACGGTCCAGCCGAAACCGGCTTTGCCAATCGCGCCCACCTTATTGATATTTTCCATGCCCAGATGAACACAGCCCGGCCCGATGCTCTCAGACAGGCCGTAGTTGGTATCGTACTTCTGGTTCGGGAAAACGGTCAGCCAGCGGCGGATCAGAGAAGGCGGTACCGGCTGGGCGCCGATGTGCATCAAACGCCATTGCTCCAGATCATAGTCCTTTAGGTCCACCTCGCCCCGGTCAATCACATCCAGCAGATCCTGTGCCCACGGCACCAGCAGCCATACAATGGTGCAATGTTCATCCGAGGCAGCCTTTAAAATCCAATCCGGTCGGGTACCCTTCAGCAACACCGCTTTACCGCCCACCATTAGTGAGCCGAACCAGTGCATCTTTGCGCCGGTATGATACAGCGGCGGAATGCAGAGGAACACATCCTCATGGGTCTGCTGATGATGATTTTGTTCGGTGCGGGCTGCATGAATCAGGCTGCGATGCGCGTGCAAAATAGCCTTGGGGAAACCGGTGGTACCGCTGGAAAAATAGATGGCTGCGTCGTCTTCCTCGCTCACGCTGATTTTGGGTGCGTGACTGGAGCAGTAGGTGATCAGCTCCTCGTACGGATCAGCAAAACCGGGGCAGCCCTGCCCCACATAGAACATATGATGGACCGTCGGCAGCTGGTCACAGATGCTTTCCACCCTGCCGATAAATTCCGGGCCGAAAACCAGCATACTGCAATCCGCCTTCTCCAGGCAGTATTTAATTTCATCCGCGGCATAACGGTAATTCAGTGGCACCACAATGGCACCGGCCTTCAGAATACCGAAATAGATCGGCAGCCATTCAATGCTGTTCATCAATAAGATCGCTACCTTGTTGCCCCGCTTGATGCCCCGGGTCAGCAGCAGATTTGCAAATCGATTGGCACGACGGTTAAATTCTCTCCAGGTGATCTCCCGACGGAACGGCTTACCTGACTCCGGCTGCGTCAGGGCGTATTCCTTCCAGGTGACACGGCTGTCCGGTTCTACCTGTGGGTTGATTTCCACCAATGCGGTTTCGCAGGGATACTGCAACGCGTTATGCTCTAATAAATCGACGATAGTCATACTACATACACTCCTTTTTCGTCCGATACCGGACTTTTTATTTTGATAAACGGTTCTCTGTTCGGCAGTCCTGCCGCGCCTGTGAGAAATTGCGGGCGAATGAGATACAAAAACGCCGCCCTCTGCTTTTATGCGCAGAGGACGGCGTTTAAATCACCGCGGTACCACCTCTATTGCCGACAAGGAAAAGCTGCCGACCCCTCTTTTTGCTGTAACGGGCAAGCCCGGCACCTCTTACACAAAAACCGGTAACGGTTCACTTCAGTGTGCAGCTCACGAAAGGTATTTCGGTATTCTTCCCGCCTGCTGCCTTGCACCGTACGGCAGTTCTCTGAAGGCCGTGAGATTAAAACCTACTTTATTTCGGTCATCGCTTTTGAAAAGAAAGTTTTGCATGCATTTTTCTTAATTTTGTTAAGAAGAATGCTATCGTTCTTTATATCTACATATTGTATCACCAAAAGTTGTTCCTGTCAATCCCTTTTTTGCAACAACCATGCCCTATTTACAGCAGATTTACAACAGAAGGGATTACGGTAACTCGGTATCGCAAGACATTTATTACCGCAAGCAGGATAAAAGCAGACGGTATAGCTGATCGTTACCCGCCACGACTCCCTTGGGTACCGCATAGCCCAGCGGCGCCCCGACAGGGTCGGAAATCATCCCTCCTGCCTCAGTAACCAACAGACTTCCGGCAGCCCAATCCCAGGGGGAGAGCCGCAGTTCGAAAAAGCCATCCATTCTGCCTGCGGCAAGCCAGGCAAGATCCAATGCCGCACTGCCCGCACGGCGCACATCCCCAATCTGCGGCAGTAGCTTATCCAGTATCTGTATGCTTTGCTGACGCAGCGCCGGATAATACGGGCTGGAGCCAAAGCCCACGACTGCGTCCTTGCAGGGGGTATCGGACACCTGCAGCTGCTGCCCGTTGACATAAGCGCCTGCGCCTTTGACCGCAGTAAAGCACTCCCTTAAGGCCGGGTCATACACCACCGCGATAACCGCCTGCCCCTGCTCCAGATATGCCAATGAAACCGCACTGTGACGCCAACCGCGGATAAAATTGGCTGTACCGTCAATAGGATCCACAACAAAGCAGCAGGGCAAGGTATCGGCATTACCGCCATCCCCACCGGCGTCCTCTTCCTCCCCGATAAACAGGGCTTCAGGTGCCAGCGCATGACAACCCTCTGCCAAAAACTGCTGAGTGGCTTTGTCAAAAACTGTCACGTAGTTTGCCGGTCCGCTTTTCTCCTGTATCTGCAGTTGGCTTGCATCTCTGCCCAGCGGCAAGGCATCTCCTGCCCGGCATACCAGCTCTTCCAGCTTTGTTTTCATCGCCCACAGACGATCCGTCTCCGTCATGAAAATCTCCCACTTTCTTCTATCCAAAATGTTTTACTTTGCAAAGATGCCGTGCAGCCAGTACAACACATGGCTGGCAAAGCCGTGGTTGCAGCTTGCGTGGTCACTGACATCCTCCCACAATGTTCCGGTCTTTTCCGCCATGTAATAGAAATAACCGTCAATATTTACCAGTACCTTATCGAATTCGCCGTACCGATACAAAATATCCAGTCGCAGATAGTTGCCGATAAAGGCGTTGGCTGCCGCCACCTGAGGATACCGGCCTTTTTCTGCCCGATCCGGTCCAAACTCCTGCACCAGTGTCCTCCACAGCTCCGGGTATTCTGCGGGGGTAGCAGTACCGGTAAAGAAGGCATAATACTGGCAGCTTTCGGTCGCTTCGCCCGAAATACGCGCTACGCCGTCCTCGCCGTAGACTGCATTGTCACAAAAAAAATCCCCCATAAAGGCCTGCTGCCGGATAACCTGCTTTAGCGTCAGGGCCTCTGCCTGCAGCTGCTCATCGCCGTACAGCTTCGCAACCGCTTCCTTGGTTCTGGCGTACAGCATATTGGTGGGGTAGTTGATATCCTGTATCAGCTCATTGGAGCGACTCCATTCCAAAAAGACCCAGCTGTCCAGCTTTTCCAGCAATCCGTCCGGATTTTCATACCCGCGGAAATAATCCATCAGCTCATACACCCGCTGCTTTGCCGCTGCGACCAGCGCAAAATCTCCGCTGCGGTCCGCGTATTCCTCCAGTTCCAATACAAACCACATGGCCCAGTTGGGGATAAAAACACCGTCATTGTGGTCACTGGGGTAGCACATGGGCAGCATTCCCTTGGGCAAAAATTCAAAGCTCTCCGGCAACAGGAAATTTTGCAGGAAGCAGCGCTCCACCGTGCTTTTTCCGGTCAGGGCATACTCCACCCGGCTGGTAAAGAAGCTGTCACACAGCCAGCCGCCCCGCTCCCGGGAGGGACAGTCCATATAGATATCCAGGGTATTTTGACGGAAGGTCTCCACCGCCGCATTGTATATTTTTTGCAGTCTTTCGGTGGGCATTTTGCGCAGGTTTGTCACAGCCAATGCCGGAAAATCATACCGCCGCAGACTGACGCCCCGCAGCTGCACGCCGCCTCCCACAGCACCAATCTGCAGGTATTTCAAACTGTACGGCTCAAAGGCAAGCAGATCATAGCTGACGCCGCCTTCCAAATGCCAAATAACCGTGTTGGAACACCCCATGCGGTTGATATCCACTTTTTCACCGTTGAATACTTCATCGAACACAGCTATCAGGGTTGTGTCCTGTAAGGCGGTCACCGTTAGTTGTAAAAAGCCGGTAAGCTCCTTCTCAAAGGCAAAAACCGTATAGCCATCCGCCGCCAGATTGGCATCCGCGCCCGGAATAGCCGACTTATCCGCACCGTCAGCCACCCAATGCTGCGCTGTTGCTCCGGTCTGCTCCTGCAGCTCTTCCTCCCTATACCCTTTAATCTTTGGTCCGATCATCTCCAGCGCGCGCAGGTCACCGGGGCGGGCAACCTCCTCCCGATAAATCAGGCTGCCGCGCTGCACGCTTTGCGTGGCATACTCTCTTTGATATACCGTATAGGGCACATACCGGGGCAAAAATCGTTTTGCTTCGGTGGCGGTAACCGTTACACGAGGGGTGCTGTCTTCCGGATTTTTGAAAAAGCTATCCCATCCGGACGCCAAAAAATAATCCTCGACAAAGGTACGCTGAAAGGAATATCGCTGCACCTTTTGTACCCGCTGGGTGTATTCGATTGTCTCAAACGCGTAGGGCAGCTCTTTGATGCCGGTAGCTGCTGCGGGTTTTCCGCCCTGTAGCACCTCACAGCACAGGAAAGAGGGCTTATCCAGATAGGCAAAGCTGTTGATTGCATAGCCCGCCACCAGAATTGCCACCACATTTTCTTTTTCCGTCAGCAAAGTATCCAACGGGTACTCATCCACACGGTACCAGCCGTGACCGGCACGGGCAGGTCCGGCCGCCAAAAATGTTCCGTTGACATAAATCATAAAACGGGTATGTCCCGCAATCCGCAGCAGGGTGTCATGGGCAGCGGGAACGACCGTACGGAATACCAGACTCCAGTTTTTCTCATTTTCCTTCCCGGGCTGCCATACGGGAACCGCCTTTTCAAAAAAAACTTCCTCCCGGAACATTGCCTGATCATCATTTAACATTTTCAGCTTTTCTCCTTTTTCCTGTCATAAAGGGCAGCCTTTCAGCCGCCCTTTACAATACTATTCGTATAGTAGTCTATTAACATACGAAAGGTTTCTTATTTAATGACCACATTCCGCGCAAACTCATTGCAGGTCAGGTTCAGCTTTTCCGCGGTATCCAGCCATACGCCGTTTCGGGTGATGTTTTCCAGTACCACACCGTCCACACGGGCTTCTTCATTGAGACCGATAAACTGACAGGTTGGCATGGGAATCTCTTCATCACACAACACCTGAATATCCCGGAAAGTGATGTTGTGTATTTTCTCAGTACCGTGACCGTGCCCGAACAGACCCATATCAAAAAAGAATGCCCCCAGTAAACCGGGCTGAGCAGAAATCAGCTCTGCATCCTCATATTTCAGTTTATCGCAGTTGCCCATCTTCATGCCGGACTGATACTTGCTGAATTCGCAGCGGATATTCTCAAACAGAATGTCGTGTATATCCGCGTTGTTGTGATGCTGAATATCCAGCTGCAGCCAACTGCCGTGGATGACGTCGCAATTCCGGAAAATGATATTGCGGTACTCCTTGGCGTTGGTCTCCGCGCCGATCTCCAACGCGCGTCCCCAGTCGCACCAGATGACGCAGTTCTCGGTAATAATGTTTTCGTTATTCATGTTATCCCAACCGGCATATCCCTTGATGACGACACAGTCGTCAAAGTCACGCAGATAGCTGTTGCGGATGATCACATTGCTGCAGTTAAACAGGTCAATACCGTCGGCATTATACCGCCAGGAACCCACAATACGCACATCGTCAAAGGTCACCTTCTCACACCCTGCGGGAATGATATTAAAGGTGGAGCTGTCACGGCAGGTGATATGCTCTACTGTCACATTTTTGCAGGCATAAAAACGCAACAAACCGTTCAAAACAGGAGCCTCTTTAATAAACCGACGCAGAGCGGCTTCATCGCACAGATAATCCGCGCTTTCGCTGCCGTCGGGCAGCACCTGGGCACAGGGCAGCAACCACTGACCGGAGACACGTTTTTCCTCGCTGCCGTCTAATATTCCGCCGCCGGTGACGGTAATGTTCTGCTTATAAAACGCGCAGAAGCTGCCGTATACCACGGCGCCGTCCTCGATGATCAGGGTGTCGTTGCTTTTCAGCTCCACCAGGCCCACATGGTGTACGCCCGGGGCATACCGCAGTACCCGACCGGCTGTCTGGGGCTCGGCATATTCTTCGGAGACAAACAGCTGCAAGGCGCAGTGCCAGTCACAGGGCTCAAAGCTATATTGACCGGGGCCGGGCAGAGTAAACCTGGCGGTATCCCCCTCAATAGCTACGTCGATCTTTTTGGATAAGGGTCGAACAACCGGATCCGTAATGGGACCGTTCACCCTGACGGCAACCTCAACGGCAGCATTGCTGCAGCAGGTGACGAAACCGGAAATTTCGGTCTGGTCCAGCGGGCGCTGATGACCCGGCCACTCGCAGTTATAGTTTATGGCCGATACGCGAGCGGCGGCCACATCGGCAGCCTTGCCGTTCAGAGTGACGGAATACAGCTCGCAGCGCGCCTCACCTTCGGGTAAATGCGTAATCCTCATAATGCTCTCTCTTTCTTTTTTGACATAAAAGGACACTGCCTCGCCATGGCAGCAGTCACAGCAGCAGTGCCCTTTTATTGTTCAGATACAATTATTCTTCCGGCTTGGTCTCCAGGGTCAGGTCGTAATCGCCCAGATGCTCCAGCTTAAAGCCGTTTGCCTTATACTTCTCGTAGTCAAAGGCCTCCAGCTCATCAATGGCCAGCTTATGGAACTCATAGAAGTTATGCCACCACTCATAACCGCTGCCCAACTCGGCGTTCAGGTATGCATCGGCAATATCGCAGCCCATGGCAGGCGCAACATAGAAAGCACCCATAGCCAGAACATTTACGCCGTTACCGGTGATCGCGCGCAATGCGGCGGGTACGCTCTCCACAACACCGGCATGCACATGGGGGCACTTGCTGGCAGCGATATGAATGCCCATACCAGTGCCGCAGAAGATCAAAGCGCGCTCAAATTCGCCCTCGCTGATCTTGCTGCCGACACGCAGACCAACACGGTGGAACATATTCTCGGTATCTTCAACTGTGGGGTCAGTGACACCCAGATCGGTAATTTTCCAACCTTTTTCTTTCAGATGGGCAACGACTGCCTCCTTCAGAGGATAGCCGGCAAAGTCGGCACCGACAACCAGATATTTGTCTTTTACGGTTTTCATATGACATACACTCCTTTTTCATATTCCTTCTCTGCACCCAAAGCTGCAAAGCAGTGACCCGCAGTGCAAAGATTTTACCAACAATAGAGTACCTCTTTTGACCGAAATTGTCAACGCGCAACCATCCGAAACGCACGAAAAATAATCTGGCAAAAAACTCTTTTCAGAATTACTCCTGCGTCTTCAGCCACTCGATGCACATTCTGCTCTCGGTGGGACCGTCCGGATTCAGGGTTTCGCTTTCTACCACCATATCCATCCCTAACCGCAAAGCTGCGCGGCGAACTTCTGCTACCGGCGCCTCGCCCTTGCCCAGGGTGCGGCCTTCGCCACCCTTAATACCGTCCTTCAGGTGGATAACAGGTACACGGTTTGCCAACTTTTCCATCATCTCTACCGGATCCTTACCGGCGTTATATACCCAGAAGGTATCCAACTGGAACAACAAACCCGTCCGCTTTTGCAACTCTTCGTGAATCATCTGACCGTCCTCGTTGGGAACAAACTCGTGAGAGTGGTTGTGATATGCCAGTACAATCCCCTCGGCAGCCAAAATCGGCTGTACCCTGTTGACCAGCCTGATAAAATCATCCAGCTTTTCGGCAGTAGAGAAATCCCCGCCGGGCACAATAATGCGCTTATTGCCGATTGTCTTGTGGTAAGCGATTGTCTCGTCCAGATTTTCTTCGGTCAGCTCCGGCCAACCGGTATGTGTACCGCTGACCTTCAGGCCAAATTCATCCAGCCAACTGCGCACCTCCCGGGAACTATGTCCGAAAAAACCCGCGAACTCCACACTGGCATAGCCCATCTGCGCAACCGCTTTCAGCGCTGCCTTTAAATCCTTCTCTGCAGCGTCCCGCAGACTGTACATTTGAATTCCGTATTCAGTCATGATCTGTTCTCCTTCAGCAGTCTTCTTCCCTTGCTGCAGCCGTTTACCGCAGCTTTTCTTGCTCTCAGTGTAGCACATTCCCCGCCAAAAAACAATATAGCATTTTGCTCCTATAAAAAGGGGAAAAGCTCTTTTCAAACCTAACCGTATAGTGTAGAATAGAGGGGAACCTATCCAGGAAAAGATCGTTTCTGCTCTTTTTCGCAAAAATGAAAAATCACGGTACAGATAAGAGAGGAATTACATCATGTTAAAACGCACCCGCATTCTCAACCCCGAACTGTTGAAAGCCCTGGCCGGCTTGGGTCAGAACGACTACCTAATCATTGCCAACCCTGCGTTCCCCATAGATGCCGGTATTCCGGTGGTCGATCTTTCTCTGATAGCCGGTCAACCCACCCTGGACCAGGTACTGGGCGCCGTGTCGGAGGAACTATGCATTGACAGTGCCATTCTGCCCAGCGAACTGGAGAAAAATGACGAGGTCTGCTACAAGGCAGTTAAAGACTACCTGGGTGACGCCCCCTGCAAAGAGGTTATGTATGAGCAGGTCAAAGTGCTTGCCAAGCATGGGGCAGCCGTTATCCGCACCGGAGATATCCGTCCATACGCCAGCCTGATTTTGCTGGCAGCCGGTATCTGACGTCGCTGTCTGTTTACACATTCTGAGAGGTAGCTTTCTGTGGAAAAGCCTTTGTTTGTTTTGGCCTCCTGCCACATGGACCGGGAATGGTACCTACCTATGGATGCCACCCGGGTGTTCTTCAGCCGTATTCTGGACCGGGCCCTGGAACTGTTGGACCGTATGCCGGATTTTCGATTTTACACCGATGGACAAACCAGCGTCGTGCTGGATTACCTGGAAACCCGTCCGGAGCAGTTACCCCTGCTGCGCAAATATATCGCCGAGGGCAGGCTTGCCATCGGTCCATGGCATGTGCAAAGCGACGAACGTATTCCCTGCGGCGAAAGCCTGGTACGCAATCTGCTGCTTGGCAAAAAAGACTGCGCATTTCTTGCAGGTGATGCAGTAAACGATCGTAGCGGGCACTATCTGCCGGTAGGCTATCTGCCGGACGATTTCGGCCATATCAGCCAGACGCCCCAGCTTCTTGGTCAGTTCGGCTTAAAAAATGCCTTTTTAATGCGCGGCACCGACGGCGGAAAGGCCGGCAGGGAATTTTTCTGGCGCAGCCCGGACGGCAGCAGAGTATTCTGCATTACTGCTGCATACGGTGACGCCACCTTTATGGATCTGTCCAACGGTTTGCACGATGGCATCCGGATGTTCTCCACCCCGGCGCAGCTGAGCGAAAAGCTTGAAAAAGCGCTTCACGCGGAAAACGAGGTGGAGCCCTACGGACTGATGCTGATCAACAGTGACTGTCATATTTTGCCCGAAAATTTAGCGGAGCTGGGTGCGGAACGCTTTGACCGTTGGGAGGATGTTTTTGCCGTTGCGGCAAAAGCTCAGGACCGCTGCGCGACCCTGACCGGTGAGCTGAGTGCCGGTGAGGATATTATAGTCTTACAGGATACCCTTTCCAGCCGGATCGATCTGAAGACCCGGAATGTTCGGGTGCAAAGCCTGCTTGGGGCCATTGCCGAGCCGCTGGTCTGTATGACCGAGCCCACCCCTTGCAACAAAGGACTGCTGGAGCTGGGTTGGAAGCTGCTGGTGGAAAACCATACCCATGACGGCATCACCGGTTGCCATGCCGACGCGACCCACGACGATCTGATCAACCGGTTCAGCCGGTGTGAATCGCTGGCCCTTCAGCTGCAGCGATCTGCTTTTGAGATATTGGAAACCCGGTTGGACACCGCCTTTGCCGCGCCTAACCCAGTACTGGTATTTACGCCGCACCCCGCAGAGGAATACTTTACAGTTCCCTTTTCCATCCGGGTAGAAAAAGACCGCGCCGTCGGCAGATATTTTCACCTGTTCACCCGGCAGGGCACCGAGCTTCCTTTACTGGTGACCGACCGCAGACCGGTAGGCGATATCCGTTCTGATCGGTCCGCGCAGCAAAAGTTCCGCCACCTGATCCAATTTACCGGTATTGTCCGACTGAATCCCCGAACCGGTACGGGCCTGGAGGTTCTGCGTACCGTGTGTGATGACGTCGCGCCCGCTTACTCCGGTTTGATCGCAACCGATTCTGTGGCAGAAAACAACTGTATCCGGCTGAAATTTATCCACGGCAGGCTGCAGCTGACCGACAAACGCACCGGGAAAATAACAGAGGATCTCTTTACATTTACCGATACGCCCAACAGCGGTGACAGTTACCACTTTGAAGCATGCGGTGAGGAACGCCCACTGCCGCTTACCGGCATCCAGCTGCTGAATGCAAATGGCAGTTTTGCCCGGTATCTGTTGCAAAGCGAGGATATTTCCTGCATTTTGACCGTCTGCGCCGACAGCCCGCTGCTGCGTTTTTCCGCCCGGATTCATAACCGTACCCGTGACCACGGCATTCGCGGACTGATCCGTACCGGCATATGCGGGGGTGTTCCTTTCCGGGATCAGCCCTATGTGCTGGAAAAGGGGAAAACCGGTGTGCAGCCCAGCAGCAGCTTTGCCGGTTTTACCGCCCCGGACGGCACCGGACTTGCCCTGCTGCACAAGGGTCTGCACCGTACTGAGTATGACACTGAGGGGAACCTGCGCGTTATGCTGATGCAGGCACAGGGCAGACTGTACGGTTGGGCCTTCCCCGATGATCCAAATCCGGAGTACGACGGCTGCGAAATGCTGTTCCCCATCACCTTGGAATATGCCATCCTGCCGCTGACCGGCAACGAAAATCTGTTTGACCGGGCTGCCTGTTTTGTAGACGAAGCCGCTTTTTGGGTCTGTGAACAAACCGCACCCTGCGGACAGAACCTGCCACAGCAGATCACCTGGCTGCAGATTGAAAACGCCCAGCAGACCGCGGTCAAGATCTCGGAGGACGGCACACGCCTTGTGGCACATTTATTTAACCCCACCGACGGTTCTGTAACCACAAAAATCACATTACCCTCCGGAGCAAAGCACCCGGTACGGATGCGGCTGGATGAGACCGTTCTCTCCCCTGCTGAGCCGTCCGCGTTTCCTATGGCAGCAGGGGAAATTGCCGCCATAGGCTGGGATCTTTAAACTCTTTCCCTTTGTATCTTTCGTTTATAAGATATGCTATCCGTATTATATATAAAAACATTACTGTTTGTATTTTTGGGGGTGTCCTATGAAAAAAATCGCCAGCTTTACCGTAAACCACAATGTTCTGCCCAAGGGCATGTACACCTCCCGCGTGGACGGAGATGTGGTTACCTACGATGTACGCATGAAAAAGCCCAATGGCGGAGATTACCTGCCCAACGCCGCCATGCATACCATCGAGCATCTGTTTGCGACCTATGCACGCAACACCCGATATGAAGATCAAATTATTTACGTAGGCCCTATGGGCTGCCGCACCGGTTTTTACTTTCTGGTTCGGGACACCGTCTGTCCGCAGGCGGCTATCGGCCTAGTGCGGGACGCAATGGCATTTATCGCTGCATATGAGGGGGAAATTCCCGGTGTCAGCGCAAGAGAGTGCGGCAACTGTGCCGAGCATGATTTAGCCGGCGCAAAAGCTGTCGCTTCAGATATGGCACAGGTTTTGCGAGGCTGGAATACGGAGCAGCTGATCTATCCGGAATCATTTCTTTGATTTGAAATCGTAAAGGAGTGCCTATTATGTTATACTGTTCCGAACGAAACACCGGCTGCCGCTTTACTGAAATCACCCTGCAGGGTATGCGGGCACTGGTTTTACAAAACGAAAAGCTTCACATTACCGTTTTGCTGGATCACGGCGCGGATATCATTGAGTTTGCCTACAAGCCCACGGATACCGATTTTGTTTGGCGCAATCCCATGGGTTTCTCCAGCATAAAAAAACTGCAGATGGCGCCTGTAGACAGCGAAATTTTTGCCGACAATTATCTGGGCGGCTTTTTTGAGATCGCCCCCAGCATCGGCGGCAGCGGCAGATATGAGGGCATTACCTTCGGTGGCTACTGTGAAAGCAACCAACTGCCCTGGGAGTATGCCGTGGAATGTGATACTTCGGAGTGCATCACCCTGCGCTGCTTTGTCCGTTTGAACAAGCTGCCGGTACAACTTGACCGGCGGATGACCCTGCGTACCGGTGTTGCCGCGCTGGAGATGAAAGAGACCATGACCAACTTGGGACGCACCGCCATCCCTTATCAGTGGGGCTGGCATCCCAATATCGGCGGTGGCTTTCTAAATGAGCATTGCGTAGTGGAAATGGATCCGGGTGAGATGCGCGTCATGCGCCCCAGTGCCCGGTTTGGCAGTTATGCCACCGGCTACTGGCCTATGCTAACCGACCCGGATACCGGCGCTGCTGTGAACTATTCTGAAATGTTGGCTCCCGGTACAATGCTGGATGAGCTGGTGGATGTCCAGATTGCCGGGGAGGGCTGGGCTGCCGTACGGGATACCGAAAAGGGCTTAGGCATTGCGCTTTCCTGGGAAAAGGATGCTTTTCCCTACGCCGCAGTATGGGAGAGCTGCTGCCACCGAGAGGGAAATTTCCGCCTGGGCGGTGCGTATGTCATGTGTTTTCTGCTGCGCAGTCAACGCACAATGGGTCTGCCTGCCGCAGTAGAGGAAAATTCTGCCCGTTGGTTAGATGGAATGCAGTCCACCGATACCCGATTGACCCTGTCGGTTTTTGAGGGTAAAAAAGAGGTCAAGGGCGTCAACGCCGACGGCAGCGTCTTCTTCCGGTAATCTTCGGCAACTTCGATGATTTATTTTGATCAAGCCGCAACCTCCCTGTATAAGCCTGCCTGTGTCACCGATGCCTTTTTGGATTATCTCAACCGTGTGGGGGCAAACCCCGGCAGAGGCTGCTATGACAGTGCCGTACAGGCAGGTCGGATGCTGTATTCCGTACGAAAAAAGGTTTCCGCTTTTTTCGGCGCGCCGGATGCTGCCAACACGGTTTTTGCCAAAAACTCCACCGAGGCCCTGAATCTGTTTTTAAACGGATTTCTGGCACCGGGCGGACATGTACTAATCAGTCCCTACGAGCATAATGCTGTACTCCGTCCGTTAGAAGCGCTTCGGCAGCAGAGTCGCATCACCTACAGCGTCATTCCGCCGGAGCTGCTCCGCTGCCCGGAAAAGGGTCTGGTTTCCATGCTGCAGCCGGATACCCGGCTGATCTGTTGTATGCTTGCCAGCAATGTCACCGGCCAGCTGGTTTTTTCCGGGGAAATATCCGCTTTTGCACATGCCCACGGTATACCGGTGTTGGTAGATGCCTCTCAAGGGGCCAGTTACAAGCTGATCGATATGTCGACAGACGGCATAGACTTTCTTGCCTTTACCGGCCATAAGGATCTGCTGGGTCTACCGGGGACCGGTGGTCTAGTCAGCCTTTCCCCTTTAAATATTCCGCCGCTTTTACAGGGCGGTATCGGAACGCTGGGCGAAAGCTACCTGACCCCGCAGCTTTCCCCGGAAGGGTACGAGGCAGGCACGGTCAATATGCCGGCGCTTTGGGCTCTTGGGGCGGCGTTTGATTATGTACAGGAACACCTGACTGTCCACCGTAGGATACTTTCTGAACTGACAGAACAGTTGCTTTCCGGGCTGGACAGAATAGAACATATCCGGGTTTATAACCGGAGTCTTCCCCGCGTATCTACAGTCTGCTTCACAGCAGAAACCTTCACGCCCAACGAAATTGCCGAAAAGTTAAACGAACAGGGCATTTGTGTGCGCAGCGGTCTGCACTGTGCCATAAAAGCACACGAAACCCTTCGCACTGCGCAGACCGGTACGGTGCGGGTCAGTTTAGGTCCGTTTCATACTGCATCAGAGGTGGAGCGTTTTTTGGCTGTTCTGCGCATAATAGTATCTTCTAACAAATAAAATCCCCACGGGATTTACACAAAAAGAAAAAGGATGGATGAACGGTATGGCAAAGTATATTATCAATGCGGATATTGAGAAAAGCAGGATCGATAAGAACATCTACGGAAACTTTTCCGAGCATCTTGGCAGATGTGTGTACGAGGGAATGTTTGTTGGAAAAGACTCGGATATTCCCAATGTAAACGGAATGCGCACAGACGTGGTGGAGGCGCTGCGGGAGATGCGGCTGCCGATTTTGCGCTGGCCGGGCGGCTGCTTTGCCGATACCTACCACTGGATGGACGGTGTGGGTCCACAAGAAAACCGCAGCAAAATTGTCAATGTGCATTGGGGCTTCACCACTGAGGACAACTCCTTCGGCACCCACGAGTTTATGGAATTTTGCCGTCAGGTCGGGTGTGAACCTTATATCTGCGGTAATCTGGGCAGTGGAACGGTAAAAGAAATGTCCGACTGGGTGGATTATATCAACAATGACAGCCTCTCCCCTATGAGCGAGCTGCGCCGCAAAAACGGACAGGACAGTGCCTGGACTGTAAAATACTGGGGGGTCGGCAATGAAAACTGGGGCTGCGGCGGCACTATGCGGCCACAGTACTATGCGGATGAGTATAAACGCTACGCCTGCTATCTGCGGGATTACGGCGGCAAACCCGTCTTCAAGATTGCCTGCGGCCCCTACAATGACTACTACGAATGGACCGAGGTGCTGATGAGTCAGGCAGCCCCCTATATGAACGGCCTTGCTCTGCACTACTATTGCGGCAGCGGGAACGGCACATCCACTGAATTCGGCGAAAAGGAATGGTATACCAATATTGCCGCAGCCCAGAAGATTGACGAATATATCACCCTTCACAGCGCGATCATGGACCGTTATGACCCGGAAAAACGGGTTGCATTGTTCGTAGACGAATGGGGTACCTGGTATCCGGTGGAACCCGGCACCAATCCCCATTTCCTGTACCAGCAAAGCACCGTAAAGGACGCACTGATTGCCGGTACCACCCTAAACATCTTTAATAAGCATGCCGACCGAGTGCAGGGCGCCAACATCGCCCAGCTGATCAATGTATTACAGTCTGTTATACTGACCGACGGTGCCAAGATGGTCAAAACCCCCACCTATTATGTCTTTAAAATGTACGCTGACCATCAGGACGCAACGCTGCTGGACAGCTGGCTGGAAAATTCCAAAATAGAATACGACGGCGGTACGCTGGATAAACTGAGCGAATCGGTCTCCCGCCTTGCCGACGGCAGGGTTTGTGTCACTCTCTGCAACCTGGATATGAACAAAGGTGAAAGCATCAGCTGCGCCCTTCGGGGCATGAAGGCCTCCTCCTTGACCGCAGAAATTATTCAGGCGGAAGACGCCCATGACATCAACGATTTTGATCAGGCGGAAAAGGTCGTCGCCCGTCCATTTGACGGTGCCCGATTGACTGCAGACGGTTTTGCTGTGGACCTGCCCGCCCGCTGTGTGGTAAAGCTTATCCTGAAATAATCTGATTGCTTTTTCCGTCAACCGTTCGGTTTCTGACTGTTTACCCTCGTTTTCTGCCTGTTTCGTTTTTTGTCTCTTGTGCGGGTGGCTTTGTTTCTGTTGAAAAAAAGAATTTTTTTGATATAATAAAGTGGTAATCAAATAGGCAGTACAGTGTTGCAGGCATGCAACCAAAGAGAAAGGAACACGCATCCGTATGAAAAAACGTTTTGTCTCCCTTATGCTGGTTTTGGCAATGGTGTTTACCATGCTGCCGGCATTCGGTATCACGGTCAGTGCGCAGGAGGGGTACACCCTGCTTGTGGATGCCGTCAACGGGTCCGATTCCGCCCCCAGAGCAGATAATGCAGTGTACAAGACCTTTGAAGGCGCCCTGGCTGCCGCCGTATCCGGCGACACGGTCAAGCTCAGTACAGAGGCAGAGCTTGCAGCAACAGTAACCGTATCGAAAAAGCTGACGCTGGATCTGAACGGTAATAAACTGAAAGTGCCGTTCAATACGACGATTCAGCTGGATGAAAATGCAGACCTGACCGTTACAGGCAACGGCTTCATCAACACCAGACAGCAGATGTTTACGATGACTGGCGGCAAGCTGACCGTCGTAAACGGCACCTATACCAAAGATTCGGATGTGATTGAGGGCGGCCTTATCAACTGCAAGGGCGGCGGTACCGTCCTTATCAAGGGCGGCACCTTCAAAATCTCCGTACCCTCCGATAAGTCCAATTATGCCGGATTTTTGCTTTATTCCGGCGGCCAGAATTCCAAAATCACAGTGGAAGCGGGCGAGTTTATCCTTGCACCATCCACGAATTTCAAGCCGCTCTTTTTCGGTACGGATACCGTAGGCGAGATTCTGATCAAGGGCGGAAACTGGGTAGGTGAAGATTTCACCTACGCTGTTGCAGCGTTAAGGTCGGTTACCGTCAAGGGCGGTACCTTTGACCACATTCAGGGCAAAGCCTATTCCGGCAATACAGCTATAAACCTTGCCGATTATCTGCCCGCCGGCTACCATTTTGACGGCAACACCGTAAAACCGGACGAGAATTTCAAGGTGGGCAGTACCTATTACCCCACACTGAACGAAGCGGTCGCCGAGGCACAGGCTAACGATACCGTCACGGTAAACAAGGATGCAGCGGTCACCCAACTGGTTAATATCCAAAAAGAACTGACCTTAGATCTGAACGGCAAAACCCTGACCCTTTCCACCACCAATAACTCAAGAGCCATTGATGTGCTTGCCGGGGGTAAGCTGACGGTAAAAGACAGCAGCACCGCCCATACAGGTCTGATGAAAACCGAAACGCTTCCCCGGTTGCTCAGTGTCAACGGCGGCGAATTGATCGTGGAAAGCGGCACCTTTGAGGCTGCGGTCTACTCTTACAAATCCTATGTCAATGTCATCTTCTGCGAGGGTGGCACCGTCACCCTGAACGGCGGCACCTACCGCATCCCCGGCGGCTATGGCGTCAGCGGGGATGAAAGCCGTTACAGCAGCGTAATTGCTGCGACTCAGAACGGTACTGTACCGGCCACCGTCACCGTAAATGACGGTACCTATACCGGTGCCAAGACAGATTATTTCACAGCCAAGACCGTCACCTCCTTCAAAAACGGCGATGCGGCTTTCGGTACCATTCAGGTCAAAGGCGGTACCTTCAACGGCTCTTTTGATATCAGCAGCGCCGACAATCTGGCTTGCATAGATATCACCGGCGGCCGTTTTGACCAAACGGATCTCATCGCCGGCTCCTATGTTTCGACCCTGTACGATGTCATAGACAGCGCAAGCTACTACATTGTAACCGAAAGCGGAACCCCGACCTACTATCTTGTCACCCCCAATGCGCCGGTGGCAGAAATTGCACGCGAGGGCAAATCTCGGGCAAACCAATATGCCTCCCTCGCCCAGGCAATCAAGGATGCCGGCACCGAACCCGTCACCCTGACCCTGCTGAAAAATGTGACCGAGGATATCGAAATTCCCGCCGGCGCAGATATCACGCTGGATCTGGCCGGCAATACCCTGACCGGCACCGGCGCTGACAGCGTGGTGCGCAACAACGGTACCTTCACCTTAAAGGATAGCAGCACCCTGCAAACCGGCGTGCTGACCGGGGGCGAGGCTCACGCCGATGCAGGCGGTGCCGTGCGCAACGCCGCAGGCTGCACCTTTACGATGCAAAGCGGCACCATTAAGAGCTGCAAGGCCGAAAAAGGCGGCGCAGTCAGCGTGGCCGCCGGCGGCAGCTTTGTTATGAACGGCGGTGTCATCACCGATTGTACCGCAACCTATGTGGGCGGTGCGGTCTTTAACTACAAGGGCATCGTCACCGTCAAGGGCAGCATCAAAAACTGCTCCGCTACCGAATACGGCGGCGCAATCTTCAACTCCGCCTGGGAGGATAACGGTGATGAGCCCGGCACCGCCACCCTCACTCTGGAAAACGGCGCTCTCATCGACAACTGCAAGGCAGAGGGCGGCACCAACGCCTTCGGCGGCGGCATCTTCAACAAGGGTACCCTTGTGATGAACACCGGCGCAGTCATCCAAAACTGCAAAGCAACCAAGGGCGCAGCCGTGCATAACGACGGCAACACCTTTGTCGGCTTTACCATGAACGGCGGCGAAATCAAAAACAACACCGCAGCCAAGAGCGGCGGCGGTGTGCAGAACTCCAAAAAGGCTACCTTCGCGATGAAGGGCGGCGCCATCACCGGCAATACCGTTACCGACGGCTTCGGCGGCGGTGTGTTCAACAGCGGCAGCCTGTCCCTTTCCGGCAACGCCGGCATCACCGGCAACACCGTGGGTACAACCACCAAAAAGGCAGGCAACCTTGCCATTGTCAAGGGCTATCCCATCGCTTTGGATAACTTTACCGGCAGTCCCGTCGGCGTGACCCTCATCGAAAAGGATGCCCAGCTAGGTGCCTATGTGTTTGCCTTCGGTGTCTTTACCACCGAGACGGCCGAGCAAGGCGTTGCCCACTTCAAGTCGGATAACGGCGGGTACGGCATTGATTTTGTAGATGAAGGGATTGTCTTTGTCGACCATCCGGTGATTGTCTGCAGCTATACAAAGCCCTTGGAATGCGGCAAAAATCTGCAGCTTGCCTTTGACGAACTGCGCAGCGCCGGCAGCTACACCCTGACCAAAACCTATGCAGGCTATACCGTTTGGGACGAAGAAGCCCGGGCTTACATTGCCTACGGTAACGAAAAGTTGGTCGAAACCCGGCACCCCTATGTCTGGCTGTACAACGGCACCGGTCTTTATGTCAAGGGCGCCGCTGCAATCGGCAGCTGGTGGCAGCATTTCTTCACCGGTCGGGTACGCAATGTTTATCTGACCGTTGATGCCGAAGGCATCCTAACCGTCACTACCGCCAAAACGGCGGCCGCTATTGCGATCAGCGCAGATACCCATACCTGCAGCTACACCTATCTGGATACGGATACCCACACCGTTACCTGCGAAAACTGCGGCCATACCGAAACCGAAAGCCACACCTACGGTGAAGACCACACCTGCGTGTGCGGCGCCTATGACCCGCTTTTCGCCGGTGTGACCGATGTCAAGGTCGCTGTCAATCACACAAGCAAATGGGTCGGCGTATGGTACTTTAAGCATCTGCAAACCCGTTACACCTACAACATTACCCCGGTTTGCGACCATGTCACCGTAGCCGAGGTGGCGTATAGCTTTGACGGCGAGACGGGCTGGAAAACCGGCACAACGCTCCAAAGCAGCATGCCTCTTTTCCGGTTCTACATCCGCGTGACCGATTCCAACGGTGTGGATACCGATTGGCTGTATCAATACGGCAAGGTCACCCAAATTGTACAAGGCTTTCAGATCACATATACCGAAGAAACCTCCGGCGACATCGTAACCGAAATCGCCTCTCTGCCCACAAGCATCAAAGCCGGAGAGCCCTGGTATTTGAAGTTGAGCTCGGTGTGAACAGATTTCTTGAATTCAAGGTCAACGGCGAACAGTTCGGCTATACCGGCGAAAGCGAAGGCGGCTACGCCTTCGGCAATGAATACGGAAAAGCACACTATAGCCAAAGCGGTAATACCTTTACGGTTACGCTGACAGTAAAAAATAACCAACGCCGCCCGGCAGGGGAGAAGCTTCTCCGCCGGGTGGCATTTTTGTTTGGCTTGCATCAACAAAGAAATCACCCATCGGCATTGCCGGTGGGTGTAAACAAATGCAAGGGTACTTCTCCGGTATATTATCTGTTATTTCTTTTGTTTCACAAAGCTTACCTGAGGTCTTTCAGAGCTGTCAACGCCTGCAGCTGCTGGTTATCCATAGTACCGTCCCGGTAAAGACAGGCGTCCAGCATAACCGCCCCACCCAGCCGGTTGACTTGGTCAACATAGCGGCGCAGGTATTGGGCAGAATATTTGCATCCGGGTGCGCTGAATCCATTGTACACCTGTACGGGGTGTTCCGGAATACCCAGATAAGAAAAAACCAACGATTGCGCCCCGTCGGTCAGCTGACCGGTTGGGTAAACATCCAGGCAGTCCACCTCACAGGCGGTATAGTCGCAAACCGGGCTGGGCGGTACCACCTTATGATAAAAATCGGCAAAGATGACCTCTCCCAGATTGGGTATCTGCACAGCCTCAGCAGATTCGATGACAAAGCAGCCGTTGTAGTTTGCGGCAAATAAGGCGTCCGGGTTACCGGCACGCGCGGCATCCTTAAACAGCTGCAGCAAAGCTATATCATCAAAGCCGGTGACCCGGTACATACCGTCCAGCCACCAACCGCTTATTCTTTTGCCGTAGCGCAAAGACAGCTCCCGCATCACAGCACTCCACTTTTCGGCAAAAGGTCTGGTGACCGGCTTTACACCGGGCTCTACTGGTCGGGGATCCCCCGAAAACGCGGTCATGGATTCCGGGTTAAACCGCGGGCCGTCCCCGGTAAAATACAAAAACAGCGGAATGTCGTATTCGGACAGAGCATCCGAAAGCTCCCAAATCAAGTCCCGTCTGCTGGTCGGACTGTTTTCGTGGGATACGCCGATGATATCATCCAGCACAGCGCTGGGGGCACACAGGTGATGACTGCACTGCACCACCGTTATGGCCGCAAAGCCGGCATTTACCTCGTGCAAGGCCTTGGCAATCCGCTTAACATCCAGCTCATTGACACAACTGTTCCAGTCGGTGCGAACCCCGGCCGTGTTGTGCAGGTCGCCCTCGCCGTTCTGAATATGGTCCAGATAGTGAAAAAAGACGCCCCATTTACGGGAGAGCAGCCAGTTCTGTGCAGGTGTAGGCGTAGTTGTCATAACAGAATATCTCCTTTTCAAAATTCGGGAATGTAGAATTATCAATTACGATATCATATTGGCGGCTGCTCTGTCAAGACCGCCGCAAAAAAAACGGCCGGCCTCTTGTAGCGTTACAATAGATGTGAGA
>DCHC01000045.1 GCA_002314755.1 Faecalibacterium sp. UBA1762
ATCAATTTATCGAGGTTCCCTAAAGTTTTTTTCACGGTCAGTGCTTCGGCACTGGCCGCCTTTTATGCAGCTAGATAGAACTGTTCATACTTCTCCACCGGCGTGAAAATACCGAGGTTGCGCTGTAAGCGCCTGGTGTTGTAGTAGGCAATGAAGTCCTCGATCATACGAACGAGTCTCTCTCAATCTGTGAAGCGGTTACCGTAATAGCGTTCGCGCTTGAGAACGCCCCAGAAACCTTCCATGGGGCCGTTGTTAATGCAGTGCGCCACTCTAGACATACTCTGTATTATCCTGGCATCCTCCAGCTTCGTGTGAAATACGCGATTCGTGTATTGAAATCCTCTGTCACTTCATGATTGACAGTGCTTTTTTATTTCACTGTCTCTCATAAAGGGAGCATATCATTATGCCCGGGCACTGTCGTTTTTATTATGGCGAATGTCATAGCGTAATATGCCAATGATAGTTGATATCAAAAGCAGTGTATGGGTTGCAAAATTAGAAAGCGCAAAGGTTACGCCGAACATATCGTATATGATCCACACAGCGGAATTGCAGGCGCCGAAAATGCGAGTCGTTTTGCCCTCCTTTGCGCAGATGGAAAGCAAAAAGAAAACTGCACAGAAAAACGGGCAAAAGCTGTAGGGAAACCGGAGTGCACCCTGCACAAATTCCGGAACAAGAGTAAGGGCGGAGTAAAGAATAAAAAAGAAAATGACAGACCATCGGGAGATGGGCTCGTTTTTTGAAACATACCGGTAGTTCAGCAGCCCCTGAAAGATAGCGGCAAAACAGAGCAACCCTCCGCTAAGCCGATCCAGTCCAAGAAAAAGGAAGCTTGCGGCAACCATTAGGTTTGAAAGAATCTGGTAAATTAGGTATGTTTTTTTATTTTTTGTCTGAAAGCTGAGAAAGCCCAGCACGGTTCCGACAGCACCGATACAAATCGAAATCTTTTCCATTTTTTGCCCCATTTCTTAACATAATAATATACCTATGTGTAGCGCAATTGTAGCATTTACGCTTTTTTTTGTCAATCGAACAATAGCGATTAATCCCTTTTACTGCAAAACAGAAAAAACGAACAGAAAAAACGAAAAAACAAAGTAACTCTTGAAAAGTATCTTTTTACACCATATAATGTAGAAATAGTGTGGAAAAAAACATGACTTGCAATGGTTCCTGCGTCGTTGCCGGACCCGAATATTCTGCGCACTGGAGGATTTATATGATGGCGTTTTTAGGCAGGGGTCTTGACCCGATTTACTATACAATCTATAACCGAAAGGACGAAAAGGGTCGGGTACGTCTGATGTTTTTATTTTCGGCCCTGTTTTCTGATTTTGCAAATGTCTTTATCACCGGTACATTCTATACCGGTTTTTTAAGTCAAAACGGAATTGATATTGTCAAGGTTGGTATTATAGCATTTATTCCCTATCTGACATGGCTCTTCGGCCTTTTTTGTCCTATCATTATGCATCGGTTCAAAAAGCGTAAGGGAATTCTGATTGCGAACCATTATTTTTATTATGGCTGCGTTATTTTGGCAACAACAGTCATGCCGAACTTTGTCAAAGACCCCGGGCAGCGGACACTGTGGTTTGCGGGACTGCTGTTTGTCGGTAACCTGACAAATGCGCTGCTCAGCGGCGGGGTTTCGGCGTGGCATATCAATTTTATCCCCGCTGATGATGACCAACGCACGGCCTACTTTTCCATGACCTATCTGCTGCGCAATGTATTCAGTATGGTGGTCGTGGTATTTACCGCATTGCTGACTGACGCGTTGGCCGGTTCGGAAAAGCAATATATTGTATTGGCTACCATGCGTTATATTAGTTTTGGACTGATGTGTATTACTGGTGCGCTCAACTATCTGTTGCCGCCGGAATATCCCTATAAGGTTAGCAAATCCATCAAACTGTCCGATGTATTGACCAAGCCCATCCGGCATAAATACCTGTTGATGTGCGCCGTCATCGGTGCCATGTGGGATTTTATCTCTCAGTGTAATGTGGGAACGTGGCCTTATTACCTGTTAAACACTGTAAAAATACGGTATGTGCTGACCTATGTATGCAGCATAACCGCCGCCATCACCAGCCTGACCATTACCTCTTGGTGGCGTCGGCTGATACACAAATACGGTAATCTGCGAGTTTTGATGTGTAATATCCTCACCACCGCTGTGTTAGAGCTGTTTATTGGCTTTACCGCTCCCAAGACCGTCTGGCTGTTTGTAGTGGTCAGCATTTTTCAGGGTATTAACCTGGTAGGCGCGCAGATTGGCTTTGACAGCATTTACTACCTGTGTTTGCCGGATAAGGACACCGATATCTATTACACCTTTTGGACCTTTTTTGTCAACGTTATGATACTGCTGGGGCAGCTGCTTGCCACAGCCTTTATTGCCTATACCGAAAAAATCGGCACGGTATCGGGTTTTGGAATGCAGCTATATGGCAGCCAGTTACTTGCGTGGATTAAATGCGCGGCATATCTTGTGCTTACGGTCATTGTACGCAGAATCACAATGATCATACAGCCTCAGAGGGGCTGCGCCATTTCCGTACCGAAAAATAATCCGGAGGATTTGGAGGAAACACAAGAGGGATAACAGAACCACAAAAAAGTTGCGGACGGGGTGACCGCAAAGGCAGCATATCGAAAAAGTCTGAGCTGCATATTTGGGAGGAGAAGAAGATGGATTGTATTTCATTGAGGGACAGAGAGATCTTGCGGGAGATAGCCAACCGAAAACTGGAGCTTGCCGGTTCGGAAAAGAACGGCAGAATACTTACCAAGTGGAAGGCACAGGCGGCAGGGAAAAAAGCAGCTCCGATCGTGCGGCTTTTGTATTCCAATTTCTATCATGAGGTGGTCGGCACCCGACTTCGTTGCGAGGGGGTGGGTGCCAGAAGAATAGAGAGCGAGCTGCTATCCTCTTTAGTAGGGCGGGAACTGTTTGATGACGATACCCCGCTTTCACCTACCTACGAGGTTCTGCTCTCCACTTGGGCGTACCCCTTTGCCCGGCAGGCGAATCTGACCAAAGCTGAAAAGTCGATAGGATTTCGCATCAATCCGGTTACCGATGATATCGAAAGGGATATAGATATTTTTCTGCACGGCTCATGCGGTATTGATAAAAAGGGGACAGAGGCTTGGTGTGCCTATGTGGCAGATGCGATCGGAGATATTTTACCTACCCGTGTTGTTATGAATAACCTGACCGCACCCATGACCAACCCGTTGGGTATGCTTTTAGGTCTGGATCATTATCTGGTAGCTTTGTATGATACCCCGGAGGTCATTCACAGAATCATGGATTCCGCCTGTACCTTTTATGAGCATTATTTTGATATGCTGGAAAAAGAACATTGTCTGCTGCCGACAAACGGCATTTCGCCTGTCTCACAGGAGTCCTTTGCGTTTACGGATGAGTTACCAACGGAAAAAGCAGTAAAAACGACAGATGTATGGGGATTCTTGGAATCGCAGGAGACGACCGCAACCTCACCTGAGATGTATGGAGAGTTTGTGTATCCGTATATGGACCGGTTGGTTCGCCGGTTTGGCCTTTTGAGCTACGGTTGTTGTGAGCGAGTGGACGCGCTTTGGGAAAATTATCTTTCCAAGTGGAAGAATCTGCGTAAGCTCTCGGTCTCTCCCTTTAACGATATTCATCAGGTGGGTGATTATTTAAAAGGAACAAGAATTGTATTTTACAGCAAGCCGCGGGCGGAGCATGTGACCAACCCCGGCCCTTTGGATGAGGAACAGATTCGCGCATATTTCAGGGATATGGCGGAAGCCTCCAGTGGATGCTTACTGGAGGTCGCGCAGCGCGAGGTCGGCACGATTTACGGTGATTATGAGCGTGGACGCCGTTATGTGCAGCTGGCAAGAGAGACACTGGAACAGTATTGGCAGCCCTAAAGCAGCTAATAAAGTGTTGGGGTTGAAATAGGCAAGATATAGCAGGCGGATTTACATTTTAAAATAGGAGAGATATAGTATATGGAGCGTAATAATAAATATCCGCAACCGATAAAAACATACTCGGTATTTTTGAACGGAGAGTCGGCAAAGCCGGAAAAGGCAAGGGTATCGTTAATGCCTTTTAACCGTCATTGGCCGGGCTATCAGCGCAAAACGGAGCAGACCGAGGTTGTGGATTTTTACTCCTTTGATATATCGAAGGAATGCCCGGTACAGGTGCGGATCGTGGCAGATTTTGATTTCAAAGAGGTGGTGATCCGCCCGCTTTCCTACGGTTATCGTCCGTTTGTCAACGGCAGAGAGGTTATCTTTACAATTACAAAACCGGGTCAGTGCGTGGCAGAATTTGACGGACATATCGGCGCTTTGACATTTTTTGCAGATGGGCCGGAGTTGCCGATAGACCTGTCTGTTCGGTCGGGTAACAGGGTACTGTATTACGGACCCGGCGAACATGATATCGGTGTTGTGGAGTTAGAGGACAATACTACGGTATATGTCGCCCGCGGAGCCACAGTATACGGGGAATTTCGGGCGGAGGATAAAAAGAATATTACGGTTGCCGGACGGGGAATTATCGACCACAGTAAGGCTCAGCCGGAGCAGGTGGAGGGACATTTTATCGATCCGCCCCGTCCCAGTCCGCTTGTGTTACAGTATTGCGCCAATGTGACGGTTCGGGATGTTACTTTTCGCGATCCCTGCTTTTTATGCGTGCGTCCGATCTGCTGTGAAAATGTAGAGATTGATAATATTAAAGTAATTGGCTGCTGGCGGTACAATTCCGACGGAATCGACCCCATCAATTGTGTTCACGGTCGTATTCACAACTGCTTTGTGCGCTCCTTTGACGATTCTCTTTGTCTGAAAGGGGTCTGCTCTATGTTCAAGGAGCAGTTGACCCATAATGGTAAGGCATACGATACCATGGAGGATGTCATTTACGAGAATTGCGTGGTGTGGAACGATTGGGGTATCGCGCTGGAGGTCGGCCTGGATATTTACGGAAAAGAGATGAAGAATTGCGCTTTTCGCAATATTGATGTGATTCATTCTACCCTTGCGGTAATGGATTTGCGCAATGTAGATAACGCCTTTGTACACGATATCGTGTTTGAGGATATCCGTGTGGAGTATGAACAATTTAATCAGCGTCCAATTGAGCAGGATACCGAGGAGACAGTGTATCCCATAGAGGAAAAATCCGATTACATGGCACGGCTGATCCAAGGGGATATTTTCTATATTGAGTGTTACTCTGCTTTTAAGGAGGAACGGTCCAAAATACACAATATCACCTTTCGGAATATCGGGGTTACCGCACCCGGCATGCCGCCCAGCAGCCTGAAGGGCTTTAGTGAAGAATATGATATGCGAAATATCTCCATCCATCATCTGACGCTGAACGGCAAACCCGTCCGTTCTGCAGAAGATGCAAATATTGAAATAGGCCCTTTTGTAAATCATGTAACGATAGATGGAATCACGGTCGGCAAGACATAATACGGTGGTATCAGACATCGTCCCTGAGAAAGGATATTTTACCCGTGGACAAAGCGGTAAAAGAATGGTACACTTATCAAGAACCAGGACTTTTCTCATGGTGAAAAAGTGCAGTTTAGGTAACACAGAGAGGACGAAATAAACAAAAAATGTCAAGCTTCAATTTGTATGCCGGTTGCGGAAAAGCGGATATTACGCCCGAAGTAGGAGGGCACCTGTACGGATACAACGATTATACCGTCAGCACCTCCTGCCATGACCGTTTAGATGTAAAGGTACTTGCCCTGTCGGATGGGGAGAACGCGCCTGTCCTGTTATATTCACTGTCTATTGGAGACTACGGCACCGCCATCGCAAACGAGGTCAGGGGTTTGCTTTCTCAGGAGTTTTGTATTCCTATTGAAAACCTGGTGATGTCTGCTATTCATACCCATTCCGGCCCCAATGTCTGCGGTGTCAGCGGATGGGGTGACGCAGACAGACCCTATATCAATTCTATCTTTATTCCCGCTGTTCGGGAGGCTACCCGTCAGGCGTTGGAAAAGTTCGTTCCAGTGGAGTATGCGATCAACGAAGGAATCAGCGATGTTGGCGTCAACCGTCGCCAAATGCTGGAGGACGGCTCCATCGATTTTGGACAGACCCCCTGGGGCGATCAGGATAAAACCATGTCGGTCATCCGGTTCCGCAATGTTGAGACCGGGCAAGGTGTTTTTCAGATGATCCACTACGGCTGCCACGGTACGGCTGCCGGTCATAATCACGAAATTTCTCGTGACTGGATTGGTGTAATGCTGGATCGTGTTGAGGCTGTAACCGGTATTATGACCGGGTTTTGGAACGGTTGCGTCGGAGATGTAGGCCCGCGTTTGACCAACGGGGACACCATCGGTGATATTCACTATGCTGAGGAGCTGGGCGGTGTGGCCGCGCTGGATGCCGTGCGAATTGCAAACGGTTTGAATATGGCACAGTACGACCGGGGTAAGCTGACCGTTTTGTCAACTGTACTCAGCCTGCCTACCCGTCCGCTGATGGCTAAAGAGCAGGTGGACGCATATTTAAGCACCCATCCCGCAGACGCAAACTATGTCAATATGGACGGTTTGATTGACTGGTATATGCGCCAGGTTGCTGTTTTTTATGAGAGTGGTGAAGAACACCCCACCGAAAAAGATATTCCCACCACGGTGGTGGCTTTAGGCAAGTCGATCGTGTTTTGTCCTATGCCCTATGAGTTATTTTCCGATATCTGTCTGCGGCTGAGGAGATTCAGTCCCTTTACCCATACGATGGCGATCTCCTTGACAAACGGTTACGAAGCATATCTACCAACACAGGCGGCAATACCCTACGGTGGATACGAGGTGTCAAACGCACAGTACGGCAGCTTGACCGCTTTGCGTGAAGACTGTGATATTATTGTTGTCAGAAAGTTTCTGGAAAAACTGCGCGAGATTTATGTTTAACACAGTATTACTGATATAATGTGAAAAGGAGCTGTCGGAGATGGATCATATTTTAGTAGATTCCGTTGAGGAAAGAGAAGATATCGTTGATTTTATCAATTATGTATTCAGCCAGGCACATTGCCCTCACAATTTTAAAACCCTGATACCCAAAGCATACGGTGATGAAAACCAAATGTTGGGTGCGGAACACTACTACATAAAAAAAGAAGGAAAGATTAAGGCACTGGTGGCAAACCGTCCGACGACCCTATGTGTTGCTGGGCAGCAGTTAAAGCTGGGTTTAATCGGCAGCGTGTCGGTCCACCCCTACAGCCGGGGAGAGGGCTACATGAAGGAGCTGATGGCCTACGCACTGAATAAGGCGAAGGCAAACGACACCGACCTAATGGTATTGGGCGGTCAACGGCAACGCTACGGATACTTTGGCTTTGAGCATGGCGGAACGGTAATGTCTTTTCATGTTACCCAGACCAATATGCGTCATTGCTTTGCAAAAACAGATTGCAGTGCATTTAGCTTTGCCGACCTGAAGGACGCCGACGAGACAACCTGTGAAAAGCTTTTGGCACTGTACAATGCGCGTCCGTTGCACTGTGTGCGCGCGCCGGAAGAGTTTGTAAAAATTATGCAGACTTGGAAATCGACTACCTGGGTCGTTTTGAAAAACGGTGCACCGGTCGGTTACTGTTACGGTGAAATGGCCGAGGTCGTTTTGGAAAATGAAGATGATTTCCCTCTGGTACTGAAAGCGTACTTTGATCGGTTTACACCGACCGAGATTACAGTTCCGGTATCTCCTTTTGAAACCGGGCGGATCTGGTGTCTGACCGGGATCTGCGAGGACGCATCTATCCGGCAGGATGAGATGATCCATGTTTTGAACTGGAAAAATGTTTTACAGGCCTTTCTTGATCTGAAAGCGATGTATACCCATCTGTCGGATGGAATGGCTAAATTTTCTGTGGACGGACAGTGCTATCAGATCTGTGTACAAGACGGTATCCCCGCGGTAACGGAGATAGAAACGGAGGAGGGCATGCGGCAGCTGGGGCATAATCAGGCACAGGTGCTGTTTTTTGGGGTGCAATCCGGTATTGTTGAAAATGTTGAGTTTAAAAATTGGCTGCCTTTGCCGTTCCGCTTGGACAGACCGGATGAATTTTAACCCGGTTCGACTTGCCGCAGGGGGAATACTTTGACCGTTTACTACATTATGTGTTAAATCATGGGGGAGAGCAATGGTGGAAAAGAAATCGCTGCAGATCAATGCAGCGGAATTAAAATGGATTGCCATTTGCTTGATGGCTTTGAACCATGCCTGTGTTGGGCTGACGGATATCGGGGTTAAAAGTTACTTTGTCAATGATGCCAGCTGGTACCTTTCCCGGGTCGCTTTTCTCATTTTTGCCTATCAAATCGCAGAGGGCATGCACTATACCCGTAACCGCAAAAAATATATAGCGTACATTTTCCTTTTTGCGATCATATCTGAAATTCCTTTCGACTTGTGTTTTTCTTCTGCGGCGTTTGATGTGGCAAACCAGAATGTGCTTTGGACGCTGGGTATGGCAGCGGGCGCAATTGCATTAGCGGAAAAATGGACGGGAAAACCTATTTGGTTTTTGCTCACGACATTGGGTGCAATGATCCTGTGTACCTGGCTATGCACAGATTACAGCGCGTTGGGCGTTGTGACGGTGGTGTCTTTTTATTATTTCAGAAATAACAAAATTAAACAGCTGCGGATCACTGCGATTTTGTTTTGCGTATTCTGTGTGACAGACTATCTGCACTCCTATGCAATACTCGGCACGACAGTAGCTGATACACTGGCCAATGACGGCTTTTGGTATCTGGTTTGCCTGGAGCTGCACGGTCTGTTGGCCTGGCCGTTGCTCAAGCTTTACAACGGGCAAAAAGGCAAAAATATCAGCAAATGGTTTTTCTATATCTTCTATCCCGGTCATATGTTACTAACATATCTTTTGTGTCTGCTGCTGCAGCCGATACTGTAATATCACTGCTTCAAAAAAGAGGAGCTTACCATGAAAAAAGAAGTATTTGAACTGAACGGAAATCCCAATACAACCTTGACAACATACCTTTTGGAAACCGAAACATGCAGACATAGGCGTCCGCTCATGATTGTACTGCCCGGCGGCGGTTTTTTGGACTGTTCCCCCTATGAAGGGGAGCCGGTTGCCTTGCAGTATCTGGCAGCGGGTTTTCATGCTGCGGTACTGATTTATTCCACCGACAGAAGCAACCCGGGGAAATCCATGTATCCCTATCCGTTATTTGATATGGCACAGGCGATTGTCACGGTTCGGAAGCATGCCGAAGAGTGGAACGTGGATCCGGATAAGATCTACATTATGGGCTTTTCAGCAGGCGGAAATCTTTCTGCGTTGTACAGTAACCTGTGGCATACAGAGCTTTTGAAGGATTACAGCACCCCGGAAATGCGTAAACCGAATGCCGCTGTTTTGTGTTACGCCCTGACCGATGGTCTGATGAATTTAGAGGATAATCAAAGACTGAATAACCCGGATGTCAATTTGGAGCAGGTCACCGGGCGGGATGAATTGCTGCAGATGCAGGATTTGTGGCACCGCATTACGGCGGCCCAATACGGAACGGATGCTCCGTCTGCTGCAATGGCAAGGGAATTCAGCCCCATTGAAATGATCGGCAAAAACACACCGCCTACTTTCCTTTGGGCAACATTTGGAGACATGCTGGTCAACCCCTTCCACAGCTTGGATTATGCCCGCAGACTGCACGAAAACGGCGTTCCCTGTGAGCTGCATCTGTATGAAAAGGGAAACCACGGCTTAGCCTTGGCTGATGAGTCCAGCGCAGTGGTTGCTGAACAGATCAACCCCCATGTAGCCAGTTGGATGAAACTGTCCATTGAGTGGTTGAAGGATTTGTAAGTACCGGTTATGAAAGAAACGAATGTCGTCTTTCATAAGAATACATACGAAAAACGGACATCCAATATCGGATGTCCGTTTTTCGATAAATAGAAAAGGATAGAATAGGATTGGCGGATAGGTAAATTATTCAGTCATTTTTTCTTGTTTTACCTTGTGGTCGATGATATGGCGGCTGGCGAGCTCCCGATGAACATCTTCTACAGAAATGCCCATTTCTACCATCAGTACCATGGCATGATAGGCAAGGTCTGCCAGCTCATATACAGTCTCCTTTTTATCATTGGCCTTTCCGGCAATAATGACCTCTGTGGATTCTTCACCCACCTTCTTTAAAATTTTGTCGATACCTTTTTGGAAAAGATAGGTGGTATACGAACCCTCCGGCAGTTCATTCTTTCGTTGGAGCAGCAGTTCGTACAGTCCTTGTAAACTGAACTCGGCCAGCTCACTGTTTTGAAAAACGGGCTTGGTAAAGCAGGAATCACTGCCGGTGTGGCATGCCGGACCGTCTTTTTCCACTACAACAGTCAGTGCGTCGTTATCGCAATCCGCGGTAATGCTGACAATATGCTGATAATTTCCGCTGGTTTCGCCCTTCAGCCATAGCTCATTTCGGGATCTGCTGTAAAAACAGGTCAGCTTCCTCTCCATAGAAATGGCAAGGCTTTCCCTGCTCATATAAGCGACGGTCAGTACCTTCTTGGAAATAGCATCCACCACTACGGCAGGAATCAACCCTTTTTCATCAAATTTCAGTTCATCAATATTCAGCATATCAGTACCTCACATTTATTCCGTTACTAAAAAGCTCTTTTTTCAAATCTGGGATCGAGACCTCGCCAAAGTGGAAAATAGAAGCGGCGAGTCCGGCATCCACTGAGGGAAGCTTTTGGAAGAGCTCTACGAAATCCGCCTTGCTGCCCGCCCCGCCGGAGGCGATGACCGGAACATTGACAGCCTTTAAAACGGCTTCGAGCATTTCAAGGTCAAAGCCCTTTTTTACGCCGTCTGTGTCTATGGAGTTTAAAACAACCTCTCCGGCACCATTTTCAACGCAGCGGGAAATCCATTCCACTGCTTCCATGCCGGTGTTCTGCCGCCCGCCGTGAGAAAATACCCGAAAAACGCCGTCTACGCGTTTTACATCGGCAGAGATAACCACGCACTGATTACCGTATTTTTGCGCGGCCTGACGGATAAGGTCGGGGTTTTTAATCGCGCCGGAGTTAACGCTGACCTTATCTGCGCCACATTTCAGAACCCGGTCAAAATCTTCTATAGTATTGATACCTCCGCCAACGGTCAGGGGGATAAAGATATTAGAGGCAACCTGGCACAGAATATCGGTAAAAAGCTTACGCCCTTCGAAAGAAGCGGTGATATCATAAAAAACAAGCTCGTCTGCGCCACTGTCAGAGTAATATCTTGCAAGCTCAACAGGGGAGGAGACATCCGCAACGCCCTCAAAATTTACCCCTTTCACAACTCTGCCGTTTTTGACATCCAGACAGGGGATGATTCGTTTTGTAATCATTTTGCCACCTCAATTGCTTGTGCCAGATCAATGGAACCGGTATAATAGGCTTTGCCAATGATGGCGCCGTACAGATCCATAGAGCGTAGCTGGCGGATATCCTCCAGCGAGGATACGCCCCCGGACGCGGTGATATCAACCGTGTATTGGCGGGAAAGGCGGGAATATAGTACGAGGTTGGTGCCCCGCATCGCACCGTCTTTCGAAATATCGGTGCAGATAATATTACCTACACCCAGGGCCTGCATATCGGCGATAAAATCCGAAAGCTGAATTTGAGATTTTTCCAACCAACCCTTGATGGCAATATACCCATCAGTCACATCGGCACCGACGGCAATCTTGCTGCCGTGCTTCCTTATGGCTTCCACCAAAAAATCCCGGTCATTGACAGCGGCAGTTCCTAAAATTACACGGTCAACGCCACAGTCAAAATAGGTCTCCACCGTCTGCATAGAGCGGATACCGCCGCCGATTTCGATAAATAAATCTGTCTCCTGGCTAATCTTTCGGACGATATCAATATTGGGGGTCGTTCCGAATTTTGCGCCCTCCAGATCAACAAGGTGGATATGCGTTGCGCCGCAACGGATAAAATCCCGAGCAACGGCAAGGGGATCGGTATTGTAAACCGTCATCTGATTGTAGTCACCATGAACCAACCGTACGGCCTTTTTGTCATATAGATCAATTGCTGGTAAGATAATCATCTTGAAACCCCAAATACAAAGTTCTTTAAAATCGTTAAACCCACTCGACCGCTTTTTTCCGGATGGAATTGGCAGCCCATGATATTGCCTTTTTGTACAATGGCAGGCAGCTCTTTGCCGTACTCCGCGGTGGCTACCAAACTATCCGCACAGTTTGCGCCGTAAAAGGAATGAACAAAATAGACACAGTCATTTTCACGGACATCTGTAAGTAAAAAACTGTCCCGTACCTTGTGCAGACCGTTCCAGCCGATATGCGGGATTTTCAGTGTGTCCGGAATAGAGCCTGCCATCGGGACGATTTCGCCCTTTAACAAACCAAGTCCGGTATGCTCACCGTATTCAAAGCTTTTTTCAAAAAGCAGCTGCATTCCCAGACAGATACCCATAACCGGCTTGCCGCTATGCGCTTGGTCAATGATGACCTGCCGCAGACCGGAGGCTTCCAACTTTTCTGCGGCATCGCCAAAAGCACCAACGCCGGGTAAAATCAGCTTATCTGCACTGCAAATAACCGCTGGGTCACCGGTGATGACTGTATCGCCACCTACCGCTTTTAACGAAGATGTCAGAGAAAACAGATTACCAACACCGTAATCAATAATTGCAACCATTATAATACTCCCTTTGTGGACGGTACCTCGTTTTGAAAATCCCGATCAATAGATATTGCGGCTTTCAGGCTTCTGGCAACGGATTTAAAGGTGCCCTCTACAATGTGATGAGAATTGCTGCCGCAGAGCTTGTGAATATGCAGGGTAATATTGGCATTGCGCACAAATGCCAGGAAAAATTCCTCGCAAAGCTCGGAGTCAAAATCGCCAATTTTTTGAGAGGGTATTTCAACATCAAAGGTCAGATGACTTCTGCCGGAGATATCTACCGCAGTTAAAATCAGTGTTTCATCCATGGGCAGCGAGTTATCGCCGTAACGGACAATCCCTTTTTTATCCCCCAAAGCAGCGGAAAAGGCCTGACCCAGCACAATACCGATATCTTCACAGGTGTGGTGAAAATCCACATCGGTATCTCCGTTACAGGTGACCGAAAGATCAAACCGTCCGTGTCGGGCAAACAGGGTAAGCATGTGGTCTAAAAAGCCTACGCCGGTATGTACAGTGCTTTTGCCGACACCGTCAAGACAAAGAGAAAGGGTGATATCGGTTTCGTTGGTTTTACGGCTGATGGTGTTTTCTCTCATGATGTCTTTACTCCGTCAATTCTTTTATCGTTGTAATGAGGCATTGCATCTGCTCTATGGTACCAACGGTGATTCGGTTAAAATCGGCAATGCGGGGAAGGGTAAAATGACGCACTAAAATGCCTCTTTCCTTTAGCTTTCGGTAGAGGGTCAGACCGTCTATCTTTCCGGATTGGGCAAACACAAAGTTGGTTTTGGAGGGCAGAACTTCAAAACCAAGCCCGCGCAGGGCGGCAACAGTCCACTCTCTGTTTTCGATGATCACCTCACAGTTTTCCATATAATATCCGTTATCCTCCAGCGCGGCTATTCCGGCCGCTGCGGTAAGAGAGTTGATATTATAGGGATTGGTGGAATAACGAATGGTGTTTATATCTGCAATCAGAGCTTTGCTGCCGAACCCAAAACCCAACCTGACCCCGGCCATGGAGCGAGATTTGGAAAAGGTACCGCAAACCAGCAGGTTATCGTATTTGGCAATCAGCCCGATGGCGCTCTCGCCGCCGAAATCCACATAGGCCTCGTCAACAATGACCACATTATCCGGGTTGGAGCGGACAATGGCCTCGATCTCCGCAAGGGAAAGACAGATGCCGGTCGGGGCATTGGGGTTTGCCAGCACAACGGTGTGATGAATGCCTAAATAATCGTTCACATCTACAGTAAAGTCATCCTTTACGGGAATCTCAGCGTAGGGAATATGATTCAGTCTGGCAAATACGGGGTAAAAGCCGTAGGTGATATCCGGAAAAGCAAGCGGAGCGTTTTCATCGGCAAATGCCATAAAAGCAAAATTCAGTATTTCATCGGAACCGTTGACCATGACGATATTCTCATCCGAAAGACCGAATACCTCCGCCATTTTTGCGCGAAGCTTTTTACATTCTGGGTCCGAATAAAGATTGACCGATTCCGCTGCACGGGAGACGGCATCATACACACCGGCAGAAGGGGGGAAAGGGGATTCGTTGGTGTTCAGCTTAATATATTCTTTATCCTGGGGCTGCTCACCGGGTGTGTACGGCACCAGTGCGGCGTGTTTATTCGAAAAAAATCTGCTCATTTTTCAAACCTCACAGTTGCGCTTTTTCCGTGAGCAGCAAGCCCCTCTTTGTTTGCAAAACAGGCAATTTTATCTGCAACCTTTTCCAGGGCTTCACGGGTGTAATAGGTAAACTGAGATTTCTTGACAAAATCATCCACCGAAAGGGGAGAGGAAAACCTTGCCGTGCCGCTGGTAGGCAGGGTGTGGTTCGGACCGGCAAAATAGTCGCCTAACGCTTCGGGACAGTTTTTTCCCATAAAAATGGAGCCTGCGTTTTTAATTTTATCCAGATAGTCAAAGGGGCAGTCCATGCAGATTTCCAAATGCTCCGGCGCAATTTCGTTGGCAATGTCAATTGCCTTCAACAGATCGTTTTCGGAAACTATGATCTTTCCGTTGCAATCAATAGAGGCACGGGCGATTTCCTCTCTGGGCAAAAGGGGCAACTGCCGTTCCAGCTCTGACTGAACCTTTAACGCAAATTCGTAGCTGTCACACACCAGCACTGCAGAGGCATTTTTATCATGCTCTGCCTGACTTAGCAGGTCCGCTGCTACAAATGCAGGGTTGCAGGTGGCGTCCGCCAGCACCAGTATTTCGCTGGGCCCGGCGATCATATCAATGGAAACTTTGCCGAAAACCTGCTTTTTGGCCTCGGCAACAAAAGCATTGCCCGGTCCGACGATCTTATCTACCTTGGGAACCGATTCAGTTCCGTAGGCAAGGGCGGCAATGGCCTGGGCTCCGCCCACCTTAAAAATACGGTCCACACCGGCGATGGCGGCGGCAGCTAAGATCTCCGGCATTACCGATCCGTCGACGGCGGAGGGAGTGACCATGATGATATTGGGGCAGCCTGCTATTTTTGCGGGGATGGTATCCATCAGCACGGTGGAGGGATATGCCGCAGTGCCGCCGGGAACATATACGCCCACCTTTTCAATGGGGGTGACCTTCTGACCGATGCAGACGCCGTCCTTTTCGTTGATCACAAAGCTATTGCGCACCTGTTTTTGGTGAAAAGCCCGGATGTTGTCTGCAGCCTCCTTTAAAATGTCCAAAAAGGCGGGATCGACCCTTTGAATACCGGCCTGTATTTCCTCTTTGGATACCTCCAAATCGGTAAGCTCAACCTTATCAAACCTTTTGGTATAGGTAAACAAGGCAGCATCCCCATGTTTGCGCACCTGCCCGATAATATCGGATACAATATCCTCAACATTGGCAGATAAATCGTCCCGGGCAAAAATCTCCTCCGCGGGAACTTGACCGTATTTGTATATTTTGATCATTTAAATCCCCTTCTCCTCTCTAACCTGTTCTTTCAGTCTGGCGGAAATCTGTTCGATTTCACTGTTATGAAAACGGAAGGAAGCCTTGTTGGCGATCAATCTTGCACTGATGGGCAAAATATCGCTTTTGACCTCTAAATTATTTTCCCTAAGGGTTGTTCCTGTTTCCACAATATCCACTATGACATCGGATAATCCCAAAATCGGCGCAAGCTCTATGGAACCGTTCAGCTTGATGATCTCGATATCCTTGCCGATTTTTGCATAATAGTCAGAGGCGATATTGACAAATTTGGTGGCAACACGCACCGTTTTTAGTTTGCTTTCGTCAAATTCTTTTTTTGCGGCGACTGCCATTTTACATCTGCCGATATTCAGATCGAGCAGCTCGTAAACATCTGTTCCGTATTCTAAAATAATATCCTTTCCGGCGACGCCGATATCCGCTGCGCCGTGTTCTACATAGATGGAGACATCGCTGGGCTTTACCCAAAAATAGCGAACACCCATCTCCACATTTTCAAAAATCAGCTTACGGTTTTTTTCTTTGATAGACGGACAGGCATAACCGGCATGCTCAAACATCTCATAGACCTGTTCTCCCAGACGGCCCTTAGGCAGCGCGATATTCAGCATTTTTCCGACTCCTTCCGCAGATCGCAGATCTCCTTAAAACTGATTTTTTCGGGAATTGTTTTTTGTGCGCTGCAGGACAGACCGCGCTCACGGAGCAGGGCAATTTTGTTTGCAACGGTTATCGGTTCGGTATTGTCATCATATAACAGCAGAACGTCAAAATCGTATCCGTCCGTTGTGCCGGAAATCTTATCCAACAAATCCAGATAAATTGCAAAGCCGATTGCCCGGGAGTTTCGGTTTATTTTTCTCATCAGATTGTCGTACTGACCGCCGGATAGTATCTCTGAGGCAATGCCCGGGACAAAACCTTTAAAAATGAAACCGTTGTAATAGTTCATATCATCCGCAAGGGAAAAATCAAATACAATATGCTTACTTTGCCCGGCACAGTCCAGCATGACAGAAAGCTTTTCCAGCAACGGAATCTGCCCGGAATCCGACAGATCGCAAATACGTTTTATGACATCCTTGCCACTGCCGTAAATAGAGGTCAGGGAAACGACCTTTTGCTTTGTAGCTTCGCCCAAGCCGTAGCTGTCGCAAAGCTTCGCCAGGTCATGGGTGTTTTTTACGGATAACAGCTTGATAGCACCCGCTTGAAACAGGCTGTCTGTGCAAAATTGGTTTAAGATATCGGACAAAATACCTAAGTGAGAAATAGCCAGCACGAAATTTTCGCTAATCCGGCTCAGACTTTCTGCTGCAAGGTGTATCACCTCAAAGATATCGTACAGATCAATATCGCCGATACACTCCAGACCGGCCTGCATGATCTCCTTATAACGATGGGTGGTTTTGGAGACCCGGTAAACATTTTCGTTATAGAAAACCTTTTGCTTTGCATGTTCACGATCCACTCCGGATTTGATAATGGAAAGGGTGACATCCGGCTTTAAAGCGAGCATTTTTCCGTTGGTATCATTAAAGGCGATGACCCTGTCGCTCACCAGAAATTCCTTATTCTGAATATAAAATTCATATTCCTCAAACTTGCTCATGGAATACGGCAGATACCCGTAATTGTGGTATAGACTGCGCAGGCTGTAAACCAGTTTCTCTTCTGTTTTCAGTAATGCCTCATTCATTGCTTGGACTCCGTCAAGTTGTATTTGTCACTTTAACCGATTTATCAGTTTAGCACTTTACTATGATAAACCGATAAAGCAATCATACCATAAAAGAACACAAAAAGCAACCCTTTTTGAAAAAAATAGCAGAAATGCAGGCGGTGTTAATGATGAAACAGCCGGATACCGACAAACGCCATGACCATACCGTATTGGTTGGCACAGGCGATAACGGCATCATCCCGGATAGAGCCGCCCGGTTCGGCAATATAGGAAACGCCGCTTTTCTTGGCCCGTTCGATGTTGTCGCTAAAGGGGAAGAAGGCGTCCGAACCCAGCGCTACCCCGGTTACCGTATCCAGATAGGCCCGTTTCTCCTGTTCGGTAAGAGCTTCCGGTTGATACCGGAAATATTTCTGCCAGTTGCCCTCGGCACAGACATCCTCCTCATTCTGATTGATATATCCGTCAATGACGTTATCCCGGTCCGGTCGGCCGAGGGTGGGTAAAAAGGGCAGGGAGAGGACCTTTTCATGCTGCCGCAAAAACCAGGTGTCTGCCTTGGTACCTGCCAATCTGGTGCAGTGAATTCGGGATTGCTGCCCGGCGCCAACGCCGATCGCCTGACCGTCTACCGCATAACAGACAGAATTAGACTGAGTGTACTTCAGAGTGATCAGCGAAATGATCAGATCCCTTACCGCGCTTTCCGGTAGGTCTTTCTTTTTGGTTACCAGATTAGAAACAAAGGACGAATCAATTTTAATATTGTTACGCAGCTGTTCAAAGGTGATACCGAATACCTGCTTTTTCTCGGTCAGTTCGGCGGTATAGGCAGGATCAATCTGAACAATATTGTAGCTCCCGTTCCGCTTTGTCTTTAAGATGGCAAGTGCCTCCGGCTGGTAGCCCGGTGCGATAATTCCGTCGGAGACCTCGCGTTTGATCAGCTTTGCGGTGGTCACATCACACTCGTCGGAGAGTGCGACCCAATCTCCGAAGGAACACATCCGGTCCGTACCTCTTGCCCTTGCATAGGCGCAGGCCAAAGGGGAGCTGTCAAGCTCAGGAATATCATCCACAAAGCAAGCCTTTTTCAGCTTTTCAGGCAATACGGTACCAACGGCAGCCGAGGTTGGGCTGACATGCTTAAAGCTGGCAACAGCGGGCAATCCGAGAGTCTCTTTCAGTTCTTTTACCAGCTGCCAGGAATTAAAGGCATCTAAAAAGTTGATATAACCAGGTCTGCCGTTCAATATCTCAATGGGCAGATCAGCGCCGTTTTCCAAATAAATTTTCGCCGGTTTCTGATTGGGGTTGCAGCCGTATTTCAATTCAAACTCTTTCATGGTTATACCTCCGACCTGTTTTTGTTGATGATGGTTTCGGTCATTTCTCCGGTGGAAAGCTGAGTATACCGTACATACAGTGATATCTTGTTATCCGGATTCAACGCTTGCCAAAGGGTGTCCGCAAATTCCTCCATGCTGTTTGGAATTGCAATCCTCTCCGGTTCACCGTTAAAAGAGGGTATGGGGTCGCCGTCCTGTAGATAGGTATGGATAAAGTGGCCCAGACCCGGTTTGGAAGGGTAGGAGAAGGCATAACGCGCGCAGCCGCTGCCGGTAGAGTCTATACTTTTTAAAATGCTCATCTCGTACCGGAAGCTGCCATCTTCAAACCTGCACAGGCTGCTGATACGGGGTGTGAAGTTCGGCGCGTCCGGTTCAAATGTCCGCTCCTCTAACGAGGTCTGCAGGGAAAGTCTTTTTTTAAGCCCGTTGTATACAGTGTTTGTGTGGTCGCCGTTTGTTACGATCAGACAGTTTTTGTATTCCCGAAGAGCAGGGTAAATGATCAAACTGGGATCCTGTACTTTAGATGGGTCATAGGGGGCGGTGTATAGTATGCCATCCCGTTTTTCAAAGATGCGGTTGCGGCTGTTGGCGCTTCTGCCCATAATAAAATAGGCGTTTACTGCCCAGTTGTCGTCGGCACTGGTGCCGGTAATGATACCCCTGCCCCAGTATGTGTTGGTCGGAATTAGTTCCTGAACGGTGTGTATTTTGTAGATATCCATTTTGTTCCTCCTCCTGAAAACAAAGAAAGCATAGTTAAAGCATGCTTTAACTATGCCCAGACGGTCGGCGGTATAGTCCTTTGCTCCCATGCAGTACTCTGCAACGCTCCGTCAGTTACAAAGGATACTGTATTATCTCATACGAAGACGGTTTTGTCAACCAATCTTTACGGATCGGGGTACCGTTCAAATGATGACCTACAGAAACTGCTATCTTGATATTGCCGTTTTCAAGGCATAACTATCCATAGACATTTATCCCAAAAGCTTATTTTGATAACAGGATACGGTCATTATCCAGCGCCTGACCTGCACGCTGCTTAAACCGTCTCAACAAATCCTCTACGGTCAAATCGGTCCGTTCTTCGCCGGAAACATCCAAAACAATACGACCACTTTCCATCATCAGGGTACGGTTACCAAGGTCCAGAGCGGACTGCATGTTATGGGTGATCATCAGGCAGGTCAGCTGCAGCTCAGAGATGATTTGGCGTGTTAAGGTCAGCACCTTTTCGGCGGTAATCGGGTCCAGCGCAGCGGTATGTTCATCCAACAGCAACAGCTTTGGCGGGTGAATGGTTGCCATAAGCAGGGTTAGCGCCTGCCGCTGTCCGCCGGAAAGCAGACCGACTGGCTGATGCATTCTGTCCTCCAGACCCATTCCAAGCAGGGCAAGCCGCTGACGGAAAAGCTGCCGGTCTGCCTTGGACACTGTTCCGAACCAACCGCCGTTGCCTGCCGCCAGGGCAAGGTTTTCTTCAATACTCATGCCCGGCGCGCTGCCACGCATAGGATCCTGAAACAGTCTGCCGATATATTTGGCACGCTTATGCTGAGGTTGACCGGTGATATCCTCACCGTCCAATAGAATCGTGCCTTCATCCAGCGTGAAATCACCGCAAATTGCGTTGAACAAGGTGGATTTACCCGCACCGTTGGAACCGATAACGGAAACAAAATCTCCGGTTTCTATCTGCAGAGAAAGCTGCTGCAGAGCGGTTTTTTGGTTAGGTGTATTGGGCGAAAAGGTTTTGGAAATACAGTTCAAGTTCAGCATAACGGTTTCTCCTTCCGGACGGAGGACTTTTGGGCACGGTTTTGCAGTAATTTGTCTTTTAAGTAGGGGAAAGAGATCGCGACAACAACAATGACCGAGGATACCAGCTTTAGCATAGAGGCCGGCATCTGCATCCGTAGGGCAACCGTGTAGACCAAACGGAAGAAAACAGAGCCTAAGACTGCGCCGGTCGCGCGTACAAGAACAGATTTTTTACTGAACAAAATGCCACCGATCAGCAGGGAAGCCAGCGCAACCGTGACCATGCCGGATCCGATATCAATATTTGCGGATTTTTGACTTTGCGCCAGCAGACAACCCGAAAGGGCTGTAAAAGCGTTTGCAATACAAAGACCGACCGTGGTGGTAAAGGCAGGATCGATGGAGGAGGAACGCACCATATCGGGATTGTCTCCGGTTGCGCGTATGGCAAGGCCCAGCCTGGTCTTTAAAAAGACAGACAACAGGAGAACTGTCAGCAGCACAGCAATCAGCGCGGTGATTACACGGTATTGTCCGGCAAGAACGGTGCCCTCCAATGCCTGCTGCATTTTGGTAAAAACGGTGTCCGCTTTATTCAGGTTGACCAGAGAACTGCCGCCCATGACTGCAATATTGATAGAATACAGCCCGGTGTTTACCGCAATACCTGCCAAAAGGCTGTTAATACCCATCCTTGTCTGCAGAAAAGCTGTTACGAAACCGGATACGATCCCCGCCAACATAGCGGCTGGCACCGATAAAAACGGATGTCCGTTTAGGACGACCATTGCACCTACGGCAGCACCTAAAGTAAAGCAGCCATCGGTAGAAAGATCGCATACATTTAGCATGGAGTAACTTAAAAACAGAGCAAGTACGGTCAAAGCACTGATAAGACCCAATTCCAAAGCCGTTTGGCCAAGTCCTAAAATACTGGAAAGAGACATAGGCAGTTCTCCTTATCTGTTACCGCTTACTCAAAATCTTCTGCGGTTGTGATCTCTACAATCTGGGTGCAGTACGGGGTGAAAGCGGCGCAAACGGTATCCATATCAAGACCCAAAGCTTCGCAGATCTGGGTGTTTACGGTTGCGGTACCGTTATCAAAGGTCATAACGGCAAGGGTTGCAGGCGAGGCGCCGTCGACCAGAACCTGAGAAACCAAATTAGCGGTTTCTACGCCAAGGTTAGCGTAATCGACTCCGTAACCCAGAAACGCGCCGTTTAAGGCAAAGGAGTTTGCACCGGCGTAGTGGGGAATACCGGCAGCTTGCAGTGTCTCGTAGATGGACAGCTCCGCAGTCATAACGGTATTGTCGGTGGGGGTGAAGAGGGCATCAATACCGTCGGCAACTGCTGACTGTGCCGCAAGAATCATTTCGTCCACGTTAGAGCCGGTGTACTCTTTGTAAGCAACACCCTTTTGATCCAGGTACAGCTTTGCGTCTTCGATAGGCTTTTTGGAGGAATCCTGTCCAAGATCATACATCAGTCCGATGCAATCTGCGTCGGCGTCTGCGGCGAAAATAAGGTTCAGAATGGCATTGGTATCCAGATAGTCAGAGGTTCCGGTCAGATTGCTGCCGGGGGTTTCCAAAGAATCCACCAAACCGGCACCGACCGGATCCGATACCGCGGCAAAAATAACCGGAATATCGATTCCTTCGGTTGCAGCCTGCATGGCCATAGCGACAGGGGTTGCGACGCCAACCATCAGATCCACATCTTCTGCAATAAAGTTTGCAATGATTTGAGAAAGCACATTAGCATCTGCGTTGCAGTTATCATAGCGAATGTCAAAGGTGACGCCCTTCTCCTTACCGATTGCTGCCAACTGGTTTTCGATATTATCTACGATTTGGTTCAAAGAGGCGTCATCTACATAGTTGCAGATACCGATCTTGTAAACATTAGCGTCCGTTGGAGCGGAAGCTTTTGCGCCGCAGGCGGCAAAAGAGAAAACCATCAGCACGGACAAAACAAAACATAATACCTTCTTCATTTCAGCTACTCCCATCATCAATAATTTTGGTTAAAAAGGTTTGTCAAGCTTACGAAAAGTCACCATCGTTTTGCAAATGATTTCATATTGCTATCCTCCGGGATATAAAAAAACTGCCCCATGCTGTTAACATGGGACAGGTCGTAAACTTCCTGCGGTGCCACCCAAATTGGCATTTCTGCCCGGCTTTGCCTTGTACTGCCATACAAGTCCGACTGGATAACGGGTTCGGTTCCCGTTGACTGCTACTGACCCAAAGGCGTTCGGTCACCCTCAGAAGGCCATTCCCTAAGTTATGAACTATTGCCTCGCATCAACCGGCAACTCTCTGCAAGCTCAACCGCAAAGGTACTTACTCTTCCTCATCGGTTTCTTTTTTGTGATTATACAACGGGAAATACATCTTGTCAAGCGTTTTAGAAAACAAACCAAAAGAAAAGGGGACAGGACTGTTGACAAGCACGAAACCCGGTGATAATATGGATTTGTACTGGGATACAGGAAAAGAGGAAAAATAGATGAAATTCGAAGAAATGAAAGCACTTGCCATGGACAACGGGTTTTCTGCCGTGGGCAGACTGAACCGAAGTGCGCTGATCTTTATGCCGGAAATTCGGGATATGTGCAGCGCTGATAAGTGCCATACCTACGGAAAATCCTGGAGGTGTCCGCCGGCGATCGGTACGGTTGAGGATTCTTTTAAGTTGACGGAAGACTATAAGGACGGTATCATTTTGCAGACGATCGGTAAGATGGAAGATGATTTTGATTACGAGACCATTTCCGCCACTGCAAGCGCACACGCCGGTTCCTTTATTGCTATGATGCGGCAGTTAAAGGCCCAGACAAAGGATGTGCTGGGTATGGGGGCAGGCACCTGTAAAAAATGCGACAAATGCACCTATCCGGATGCGCCGTGCCGTTTTCCGGAGGATTCTTATCCGTCTATGGAGGCCTACGGGCTATGGGTGAGCGATGTCTGCAGTAAATCCGGAATCCCTTATTACAACGGCAAGGGTACCATTACCTATGTCAGCTGCATCCTTTTTAAGGATATGCTGGAGTAAACAGATCTTAACTTGAAAAGGGGAGGAGAAAAGATGATGAAGATCGGATTGCTTGGTGTATGGCATGTTCATGCATCGGATTACCTGAGGGTTGCCCGGGAGATGGGCGCAGAAGTTTTGGGCGCTTGGGATCCAAATGCGGAAATGCTGGCTGCGTTTTGCAAAGAAAAGAACCTGCCCGCTTTTGAAAGCCGGGAGGCTCTGTTGGCGTCAGATGTTCAGGGCGTAATCTGCTGTTCTTCTACTGACCGCCACCCGCAGGATATCATTGCTGCGGCAGTTGCGGGCAAGGATATTTTTACCGAAAAAGTGCTGGCACTATCTACATCGGAATGCGAGGAGGTTGAGGATGCTGTCAACCAAGCCGGGGTAAGGTTTGTGATTTCTACCCCGCAAAAGTATACAGCCGGCCCCCGTACAGTAAAGCAGCTGGTGGAAAACGGCAAGGTTGGTAAGGTGAATTACTTTCGTTTTCGTAACTGTCATGGCGGTTCGGTGGACAGATGGCTGCCGGAACACTTTTTCCATGCTGGAGAGTGTGGCGGCGGTGCCATGATCGACTTGGGCGCCCATGGAATGTATCTATTGGATTGGTTCCTCGGCCAGCCGGAGTGCGGACGGTCGGTCTTTACCATTGCCGATGAAAACGCAAAGAATATTGATAGGCTGGAGGATAACGCCGTAACAGTCTTTTCTTACCCGAACGGCACCATCGCGCTGAACGAGACCGGTTTTGATTCCGTCGGCTGCCCCATGCGGCTGGAAATCGGGGGAGATAAGGGCTATATTGTGTGGGAGGGAGATACCGTCATTTTGTCTGACCATACTGCGGTGGGACAAAAAATTCCCTTGATTCCGGCACAGCCGTTGCCTATCTATCAGTTTATGAAAGAGGAGATTTTGCCCGGCTGCGATATGCAGACGGCAAAGGGTCTTACCCGATTGATGGAGCTGGCATACCGGGCAAATTGAAAGTAATATGTAACAGCGCGGTTATTTTTTGTTTTATCCCGGATGTCGGTTAGGCATCCGGTTTTTTCAATTTGTTGGCTATGGTGGTGGATTGCGAAGTAGAGCAGGTCAGAGGGACGCGCATTTTGAATTTCTATTATAGTATATAGTTTCGCTAAATTAAAGTTTAGCGAAATAAAAGAGGGAGTGACAAACCATAAACCATAAAAAGTATTGTAACTGTAGCAGTTTTTTATTTCAGCAAATTGGTCAAGGCGCTCGTAAAGTCGACATCCTTCCAATCTTTTACATCTGCAAACACACGGATATTCATATCCGCTGCGCGAGTAAAAAAAGCCGGCGCGATTTCTGATATATCAGAACAAATCAGCACGGATTTTGCGTATTTTCCACCAAAGCGCCGAGTAACCTCTGCCAGCTTATACAGTTCCTCCATATCGACTTTTCCGTTTTTGCAGGACGCACATACCGGTACGGCTCCGTGCATAAATATACCGTCAAGCTCATTGACTGTAGCATAACAATCAGATTCACTTTTTCTGTCCCACTTTATCATCACACCGGAGGCTGCGCTTTGATACACAGGCTTTTCGTTTTCGTTTTTTGCGTCGATCGCGCACAGAAATACTTTGGCTTCCAATATATTTCCGGCTTTATTCATCATGTTTTCCGCAAATTGTTCCGCGTACCGAAATGTGATTTTTCCATGGTTTTCGGTGTACTCGCTTACAAGACCTATCCTTCTGAGTTCGGCAAACATTTCGGTAATTGTTTTTAGTGTACTATTATCAGTAATCTGCAGTGCAGTGATGCCTTCTGTTGTTTTTTCTATTCTGCTTCTATTCAGATTACCGATAAAGCGATTCCATTTTTCCGGATTTTTTGCTGCAATATGCCACAGCTTATCCACCGTTTCTTTTATCCGGGTCATACTATCTATATTTAAATCATCACTGTCGAAAAAACATTCCGTAATCGTACCGCCATGTATCATAATTTGTTGGCTGACACGGATGCCCGGAAAAGATGCTACAGGAATTTGACCGTCCCCGTCACAGTCATATACTCTCTCGGTACGGATGTTGTACTGATGCAGCTGCACCCCTTGAGCGCGGCATCGTTCAAACACGATACCTGCTGCAGCGGCAAATAGCTCCTTTCCGCCTGTAAGGTCTATGGAACAGTCGGGATTTTCCTGTACAAGCTGTTGTAAGGCATCGGCAATCTGAAGCAGATTGCGCTCCGGAACGGGTCGAAAAGATATTTCAATTTCTGAATTTCCCGCGTTTGCCAAAAACTGTTTGATCAGTGGACATGACCGATCAAATTTGCTTGTGTTGCCCATGAAAATAAGCTTTTGCGGTTTGTTGGCCAATGCACTGACCAAATTGTGAATCGGTTCTTCCTCGTCAAAAAGTTCAATAATGGTATTTGTATTCATTTATGATGATTCCTTTAATCCAGTATGATATTTCGCTGCAGCTACAAACAATGATTTTGGCCAATAACTCTCCTCTCTTTCTTACAATCTCCAATAACGATAGCCAAGCGCTTTCAGTTGCTCTTTGTTGCGCACGCCCTTGACATCAATAATTACATTTTTACTGTTATCTTTTTCGGCAAACATCTTGCCGATTTCTTCGTTTGAAAGTGCCTTGAATTCTTTATGAGCAACAGCGATAATCAGGCAGTCTAAATGGCGAATTTCCTCATAAGTAACCAACTCTACACCGTAAAAACGCTTTGCGTCCGCGGCATCTGCCACCGGATCACAAACCGTAGGCTGAATACCGTACTCGGCCAGCTCCTTCAAAATATCATTGACCTTAGAGTTACGGGCATCCGGGCAATCCTCTTTGAAAGTGATGCCCAATACACCCACCTTAGCGTGAATAATAGATTTTCCTGCTGCAATCAGCTGTTTTACGGTTTGTTCTGCCACATATTTACCCATATCATCATTGATACGGCGACCGGAAAGGATGATTTGGGAATGATAGCCAAACTGTTCTGCCCGGTAGGTCAGATAGTAAGGGTCAATACCAATACAGTGTCCACCCACCAGACCCGGTTTGAATGGTAAAAAATTCCACTTGGTACCGGCAGCCTCCAGCACCTCTAAGGTATCAATATCCATTTTGTTAAAGATGATTGAAAGCTCGTTCATAAAGGCGATATTGATATCCCGCTGGCTATTTTCAATCACCTTGGCAGCCTCGGCAACCTTGATACTGGAAGTTTTATGCACCCCTGCAGCAACCACAATACTGTATACGGCGGCAATTTCTTCCAACGTCTCCGCATCCATACCGGATACTATTTTTTTGATTGTAGTTAAACGATGCTCCTTATCCCCGGGGTTAATGCGCTCGGGAGAATAGCCGACCTTAAAATCCACGCCACAAGTTAGACCGGATTCTCTTTCCAGAATAGGCAAACAGATTTCTTCGGTAACGCCGGGGTATACGGTAGATTCGTATACAACGATGGAGTTTTTGGTCAGGTTCCGCCCCACAATTGCGGAGGAACTGACTACCGAGTAAAGATCCGGCGTGGTGTCGGTGTTAATTGGTGTGGGCACAGCAACGATGATAAACTTTGCCTCTTTCAGCCGTGTTTCGTCGCTAGTCCATTCAACCGTACAATTTTGAATTGCCGTATTCCCTACCTCCCGGGTAGGATCAATGCCATTTTTGTATGCCTCAACCTTCGCTATGTTAATGTCAAAGCCGATGACATCCACAAATTTGGAGAATTCTACCGCAATGGGCATACCGACATAGCCAAGACCCACTAAAGCCATTTTTGTCTGTTTTTTGACAAGTTGATCACTTAACCTCATAAAAAGCACCTATTCATTTTAATTCAAGTTAACTCAAGGATAATTTATGTACGGTGTCGGTCCGGATTTCGCTGACCTGCGTCCACCAATCTTTTTTCATCTGACTTGGATCTTTCATACAACTGCGCATAACGGCCACCTTTGGCAAGCAACTGATTGTGTGTTCCCTGCTCTACCAAGCAGCCGTGATCTAAAACGCAAATCACATCATAATCCATAATGGTAGAAAGACGATGGGCGATGGTCACAGTAGTATGCTGACCGGATACGGTTTCCATAGCACGCTGCAGGGAGGTCTCGGTTTCGGTATCAATGCTGGCAGTGGCTTCATCCAGCACCAACACAACGGGGTTTGCTGCCACCGCACGGGCAAAAGCAATCAACTGGCGTTGACCCGCCGAAAATTCCGATCCCCGTTCCGCCACATAAGTGGCTAAGCCCTTCGGCAGACTGCGGATAAAACCTTCGGCGCTGACAGTTTGTACCGCCTGTTCGATATCGGCGTCGGTGATGTTGGTTTCATTCAGCCGTATATTGGCTGCGATATCTCCTGTAAACAAAAATACATCCTGCTGTACCACAGAGATCTGCCGACGAAGCGAGGAAAGACTATACTGACGGATATCCTTTCCGTCCAACAAAATTTGTCCCTTTTGGATTTCGTAAAAACGGGCCAAAAGCGAAATAATGGTGCTTTTTCCGGAGCCGGTAGAGCCGACAAAAGCCAGACGTTGTCCCGGTTTGACTGTAAAGCTGATGTCCTTTAGTACCCAGTTTTCTCCATCGTAGGCAAACCATACATTTTTAAACTCAATTTTGCCGGAGAAGTTTTCCAACGGAACGCCTGAATCCAAATCCTCCAAAGTATCCGTTTTATCCAGGATATCATAGATGCGGTCACCGGAAATCAGTGCCGATTGGATAGAGGTCAGTTGCTCTGCCAGGTTGGCGATGGGGTCAAACAGCTGCTGAATATACTCTACAAAAGCATACAGGGTACCCACCAGAATCCTGCCGGCAAAAACCTTTGGCCCGAAAAGCATTAAGATATACGCCACTGCCAACCTGGAAAGCATAGTCAGCATGGGGTTTGAAAGACTGTTCAGTGTCAGCTCGATAATCCCCAAACGGTAATATTTCTGACCGAGGTCTTTGTAGTCTTTCAGCTTTGTTTTTTCCCGACAATAAATCTGCACCAACTTCATTCCGGTGATATTTTCTGCCAGAAAGCCGTTCATCTGAGAAAGCTGTGCCTTTAGGCGGATAAAGTTTTTTCGCGAGAGCCACCGATATACTGCCGTGATAGCAGCGACAACCGGAATACACAAAAATGCCCACAGTGCTATTTTCACATCCAGAATCAGCATAACTGCCATCAGCTCTGCAATCATCAGAATATCCTTGATACAGGAGATGATTATGCTGGAAAACAGATCATTGAGAGATTCCACATCGCTGTTTATTCGGGTAAGCAGGCGACCGGAGGAATTGGTGTCAAAAAAGATCATATTCATCTGCTGAATATGGTTGAATAAACCGGTGCGCAGTCGGTGCATGATCCGTTGTCCCAGACCGGCAAGGGTCAGCTGCTGAAAATAATCCGTCAGTACACCAAAGGTCACCACACCGAAATAGGCAATCGACAGCCAGAGAATATTACTCAGGTCGGGAAAATCTGCTTTCAGGTTCTGATCGATCACTGTTTTCAGGATAATCGGCTTAAGAACCGGTACCAGACTGGAGAATACCGTCAGCACCATAGCCAAAGCGGTCAGCGGGATATGAAAACGTGCATTGCTCAAAAGCCGAAAAAGCGTATGCCGTCCGCTTCTTTTTTCGTATTCACTCATTCCCCTGGAAGGCACCTTCGGGTTAATTTTTATATTCTGTTTCATGGGGCACCTCCGTTTTCATTCAGGGAAATCAGCTTCTGATATTCCAGCGAAGATGCCAACAATTCCTCATGTGTACCTATAGCGGCCACGGTACCGTCCTCTTTCAGCAGTAAAACGCGGTCTGCAAGGGTGGCGGCGTTGATCCGATGTGTCACTAAAACGGTGGTGCAGCCTTTCAGCTCTGTGCGCAGATTTTCAATAATTCGGTGTTCCGTTTCCGCATCCACTGCCGACAGGCAGTCGTCTAAAAGCAATAATGCCGGATGGCGAACCAAAGCCCTGGCAATAGAAATACGCTGCTTCTGACCGCCGGAAAGGGTCATGCCCCGCTCCCCTACTACAGTATCGTACCCTTTTTCAAATTTGGATATGCTATCGTGAATAACCGCGACCTTAGCGGCGTGTACGGCATCTTCGTCGCTGATATTCTCATCGTAAAAACGGATATTATCCATGATGGAATCGGAAAAAAGGAAGGTATCTTGAGGGACATATCCGCAGGCTGCGCGCAATACCGACAGCGGATATGTTTCTACCGCATGGCCGGAAACCGTAACCGTGCCCGCCGGTGCGGACCACATACGCAGTATCAGCGAAAGCAGGCTGGATTTTCCGGAGCCGGTAGGCCCCATAACAGCCAGAATTTCACCGGGGCAAAGGGTAAAGCTGATATGCTTTAACACATCCACATCTGTTCCCGGATACCGGAAGGTACAGTCATGAAAGCCGACTGAGGCATTTTCAATCGCGGACAGGGATGTGTCGGCAAAGCGGTCGTCAACGGTCGGCTCTGCTTTCAAAATGCTGTCCATTCTTTTTACGGATACCACGCCTTTTTGCCACACCTGAATAATACGGGAAAGCCGCATAACCGGGTTGATCAGACTGGCGATATAGGTATTGAACGCCACAAAGGTTCCCAGTGTGATGGTACCGGCAACCACCATTTTTGCGCCGAAGTATAAAAAGAGCGAAAAGACAACACCGAATACCAGGGATGTCAAGGGATTAATCAGACCGAAGATCTCGGCAAGCCTGATTTCGGATTTCCACTTTTCTCTGCTTAAGCGTTCAAAGACTTCCTTTTCCTTTTGTTCCTGGGCAAACGCCTTAATCACCCGAATACCGGTGATGTTTTCCTGAACCTTTTCCGCAATATCCGATATTTTCATCCGGACCACCGCAAACCGGTTACGCATTTCATTACGCAGCTTGGTCAACGCAAACAGCAAAAAGGAAATCGGAATCACGGCAATCAGGGTCAACCGCCAGTCTGTGGTTCGCACCATATACAGGACAGTGATTAAATTGGTGGTGATAACATCAATAAAGCCGACCAGACCTACCCCCAACATCTGACGGATGGTGGTCGTATCGGCAATTCCTTTGGTAATTAGGTCACCTGTATTATTTTTTACATAGTATTCCGGGCTTAATAACTGCAGATGCGCAAACAACTCGTTCCTGATTTTCATTTCCACATTGCGGGTAAAGCCCATAATCAACTGACGCCAGATAAACCGGCACACAAAAGCCAACACCGCGCAGCCTGCCATCAGCAGTACATAGTGCGTCAGCCCATCCAAAACACCGGATTTCAGGTCAAAAGCATCAATTGCCTTTCCTAACAAATCCGGTATTTTGGTGTTAAACAGCGTTGCCGCTATTACAAATATTACGCCTGTAAGATAGCGGACCCAGCCTTGTTTAAAATAGCCGATAATCAACTCGGCGCACCCGGGAATAACGCCTGGTTTTCTTCGCCTCAAAAAATCACTCTTTTCCGGTGGGGCATCTGATTGTTCGCATAGATGCTATGTGCTGCCAGTTCTGCAGTGTTATGGCTCCATCGCCTCAAAGTTCAAGTGCACCCTTGCCGCAAAAGCCTCCGCCTCACTGCCGGGGACACCGACAACTGTCAGTTCTTTTGCACAGCCGCTGAATGCCGTATTGCTGATTTTTGTCACAGATGCCGGTATCGTCACCCGGCTTAAGCTTTTACATTTTCGGAAAGCCATATTTCCTATCGTCTCTAGGCCGTCGTTCAGCGTTACATCAGTCAGGGAGCTGCAGCCTCGGAAAGCATATTGTTTGATCTTTTTTAAGGATGATGGAAAAACAACTTTTTCCAGCTTATCCCTTCCCCAAAACGCGCTATCCGCGATAACGGTGACCGGTTTATCCTTATAGCTATCCTTTAGTTCCACAAAGGTATCCCCTCTGTAAACCTGTTTGACAACAGAATACTCTTTCTTTTCCATATATGCCACATTGTCCTGCGCCTTAAAATACCGCACAGCCTGCGTCGCTGTCACAAAAGGGACGGCAAGCATCAAGATGACAAGGCACAGTGTCTGCAGACCGACTACCGGGCTGGCCTTTTCCGGTTCCCTGTTCTCTGCCATCAGTAAGAGCAGTTCGTCCAGACATGCAAATAGGATGGCAATTCCGCTGACAATGATGCACAGTCCCTGGTTTTCCGCCATTGTCCAGGAGAGGTAGCTGACAATCAGACCAAATAGTAACGCGTAATTGCGGGCATTTTTTAGCTTTGCTATCGGTTTCATAGGTATTCTCCTTCCTTTTACGCCAAAATTTCACGGATGAGGCCATATAGTCCCCCTCCGATTACCGCGACAATGATCAGGATAATGCTGACCGAAACCAGCTTTGCGATCATTGGTTTTCTATTTTGCTTTTTCAGTGCTGCTCGCATCTCTTTTAGATTTTGTTTCATATGCGGATCAGGATCTTCCAATACGGTATCCGCCATCAACTCTATGGCCTTGCTGATCTTTTTTGACCCGTCGGCAAAATCGTTAGTCACCAGTCCGTAGTTGTAGTAGGCATAGGTAAGCCCCTCCCGATAGGTGGGCAGCTCGCTTTCGGCAAACAGGGCTTCCCGGATGGGAATGACCTGTTTAAATGCCCTTGCAGCATCCGTGTAGTTGAACTGAAGCTTATATACTGTTCCCTCCATCTCCCAGGTAGAGGAGAGCATCTCGCGGAATTTCAAATTATCTGAGTGGACCGAGAGCGGTGTTAAAATCTCTCTTGCCCGATGAAGACAGCGTAGCGCCTCCTGATAATTACAGCGGCGTCTTTCGATATCCGACAGCAACCCGTAACCCTGGGCAGTCAGGAACTGCGTTTCCTCATCAGATTGGGGGAGCGTTTTCAGCTTATCAAGGCCTTCCTCTACTATGGCACGGTAACTGTCCAAGGTGTCCGAGGTAATTTCCGCCGATTTGTCAAAATGTGGATTTCCCTGTGATATGCAGCAATCCGCATACCAGAAGGTGTGTCGGTCAGTTTGCGGGTAACCGGACAACAGTCGCTGCAGTTGCTGACAAACCAATCGGGCGTTTTTCTGTTCATCCGCCGCATAATACATCAGTACCAGGCCGTCTGTACCGAAAGCCGCCTCATAGGCAAGCTCCAGCATATCCTCATTTTGAGATGCCGCAGCAGCAGAATATGCCATATCAAAGGCTGTTTTTTTCCAGTACATGGCCTTCCCGTTGTCACGCGCGACCCCGATATGGGCAAGGTACATAAAGGACAGCTGCAACGCGGCATTTACTTCGCCCTGGTCTGCTGCCTCCCGTAAAAACTTCGCTGCCCGATCAGGATCCTTTTCCACCATAATGCCGGAAAGGAAAGCCATTCCCAGCAGGTATTTCTGCCTGGCGGTCACCGAGTCGGGTTCGCCCTCCGGGAACAGGACGCTGACAACAGATTTCCTCAGGGCCTCTTCGTTCCACACAGGAACCTGTTCCGGCAGCTCCGGATATTTTTGGATTAGAGCTTTCCTGTTTAGCTCCTCAGCTACCACGGGAATGATTTCATTCTTCTTTTTGCAGGCTATAGCATGGGGGTACTCCTGCTGCCAAACATAGTTTGGCGTATCCAAAAGGGAGGGTGTAACCGTAAGCAAAAAGGCGTCCGCTGAAGCAAGCTGTTGTTGTATTTCCTGATTGAAATCTCTGCCGGCAACCAAAAAATCGTCAAACCAGATGGCAAGGCTTTGACAGACCGGCAAATCATGTATTGCTTTCATGACGCTGAGCGCTTTTTCCCGATCGACCTTCCGGTAGCTTAAAAACACCTGTTTGCTGAACGCATGCCGGGTGATCTCCTCTGCTACTGCATCGGACAGAATCAGCCTTTTCAGCTTTCTGGAAAAGACCTCCGCAAAAGCTGCGGTGCTGTAAACCGGTCCGTCCAGCTCCATATCCGCAGCCGAGCCTTTTCCGCGGGTGACCGCAGCTGTGACTGCCTGATAAAAACGCTTTGCATCCGGATTGGAGCTTTGGGGAGAGATATAGTATACCGGCAAAACCGGTATATTCTCGCTCCAGGCGAACCGGATCGCTTCCGCTGCCTGCTTTAGGGTATGATTGACCAGGGCTTCGGTGACCGCTATCACAAAAAGATTCATATGGGAAAGCTGAACAAGCTCTGTGGGTTCCGGTGGAGTTTGTGCCGTCCAGACCGTCACATTGGCACCGTGTTCCTTGGATAACAGCAGCTCTGTCAGCTCCCGGATACGGGTTGTATCCTGCGGCGCGGCGACAATAAACACAGATGGTTTGTTCTTGGGCGGAACATTGCTTCGCGTGTGGGCGGATACATTCATTTGACCATTCCCTCCTATCTTCTTTTATCATCAATTTACCATGTTTTGGTTGTAAATGCAACGGTATTTACACTTTTACCCAGTTACAACTTTTTGGGATTAATATACTGGCGATACCATGAAAGGAGCGAAAGGAAAAATGAAAATACTATCTGTCGACAACAGCTTTTCTATGGGTAAACCTGGTTACGGCAGATAGGAAGGGCAAACGGCACTGAGCTATCCTGTGCCAATTTGTTCGTTGGCGGCTGCAACCAGGAGGAAATGTTTCGCCGTCTGACAGACGCCTACGAAATGGCGGTGAAACGGATCGATACCCCTGTATTGCGTGCGGGGGAGCTGGTATAGCGGTTACGGGCACTGCCCCAGTTTAAGCCCGCCCCGGGTGGAAGGGATATCACCCGTGACGGATTTCATCTCTCCCTGAATTACGGGCGCTGAACTGCCGGGGCGCTTTGATATGTAATGTTGACCGGCAGGTCAGTTTCCGACAACCGCTTTGTGCCGGTTATCGACGGCGTCGCAGCGAATGAAAAGCTGCTGCTGATTGCTTCCACCGAGGTCACCCATTAATTGATCTGACCGGTATAACAGACCAGATCAAATCGGTACCGGGAAGAAGAGATGACCGGGCGCACAACTGTCCAGTTATCAATGCCGGATTGCTTCAGATATTTTTCGCATTTGTTTTTGGAGACTGCATAGTTTTCCCTTTTCAAAAACTCCGGGCCATCTGTAACCATATCTGCCAATTGGGGAGCTTCCAACGTAATCGGATACTGCAAATCGCCATACACACGGTAAAAGGAAAGAAAGATGTGGTGACCCGTGTGGGCTGCAACGGCCTGATGATAAGCAGGATACTCTTCGGCACGGTGATACCAGATAAAATCTACCAGCCCGTCATACTGCATTCCCTGCAAAAACTCTTTTATTTTTTCAAAGGGGACCTCCATCTTGTAATAGCGGATTGCGTCAACGCAATGGAGTGTTATCATGATAGAACTTATTTTCCTCATTCCCTAAAAGCAAGTGGCCATCAGAATTGGAAATAGATAAACGGATTGCTTTGCACATAGGCCAAACCAAGTGTTAAAAACAGTGTGACAAAAAAGATCAAAAGACCTTTTATTGTGGATAAATCAAAAATCGGATAAAAGGCTGTCCAATCGCTTTTATCTGCCTTTTTGGATTTTCGATATGCAATAAAAACATAAGCGGCAAATAAGACCAATGCCACAAATGACCAGCTGTACATCTGTTGGATCCCCTGTTGTGGACAGAACATCCCTTGCAGCATAGACAAGGCCACAGAGAAAGATTCGGCTCTGAAAAAAATCCACAACAAACAAACCACAAGATCCGTACACAAAATACCTAAACAGGTACGAATAAAGGGTACCATGCGTTTTGACCCAAAGAACTTCATGCGCAATTTATCCAGGCATAGAGCAACACCATGTAGTCCGCCCCAGGCAACAAAGGTCCAACTACTGCCATGCCACAGCCCACCAATCAACATTGTTAACAGCAAATTGACATAGGTGCGGACTGTTCCCTTTCGGTTACCGCCAAGAGGAATATAGAGATAATCTTTTAACCATGTTGACAAACTGATATGCCATCTTTTCCAGAATTCACTGATATTTTTAGAAAGATACGGCAGATCAAAGTTTTTGCATAGATCAAAACCCATACATTTGGCGCATCCGATTGCCATGTCGGAATAGCCGGAAAAATCAAGATAGATTTGTAATGTGTAAGAAATTGCAGCCAGCCAAATTGTTGCCGAATTAAATAGCTGTGGTGATCGAAACACATCGTCAACAAAAACAGAAAGATTGTCAGCCAGGACGATCTTTTTAAATAATCCAAACAAGAAAATCTGAACACCGATCTCTATATTATACAGTTTTAACTTGCGGTACTGTTTTAACTGAGGCAGAAACCTGCCTGCCAGGACGATCGGCCCAGCAACCAGCTGTGGGAAAAAGGAAATATACAGAGCATACTCCAGAAAATCCTTTTCTTTTTCCTGCTTTCCCCGATAAACATCAATAACATAGCTTAATGACTGAAAGGTATAAAAGGAGATGCCCACCGGAAGTATTATTTTTAAACTGCAGTTGTTTATTATTTGGAATACAGTGCAAAACGAAGTTACAAAGAAATTGAGATATTTAAAAACGACCAAAGACGCAAGAGGGGCAATAACGCCCACAATAAACTTTATCTTGCTTCTTCCATCGACAAGATTCTCTTTGTTTTCGGCACATAAAAAGCTGATGCCGGTAACCCCTATCATCAAAAAGCAAAAACGCCAATCCCACCAACCGTAAAAAAATAGCTGGCTACCAGCAAAAGCAAATGGGTGCGTTTTCTTTTTTGTTCCTCGTTCCAATCTGTTTTCTGCAGCAGCAGTAAAAGAAAAAGCACTGTTACAAAAAACACAATGAATGTTATGCTTGAAAATACCATTTTTTCACCTGCTTTCGCACTGGCACAGGGTTTGGAACACCTGTTCCGCAGTTATCTGGTGCCCCCATTTATTTAAATGACCATATCCGACTGCAGTATTTGCAAAGCCAGCATGTACATGATGATTTTCGCGATAGTCCTCATTGAAAGCATCAGTCATGTCCAAGAACATATATACCGTACGAACTACGAAACTATACTCGTTTGAGCGGGAAAACCGCATCGTGGACGGGCATAAAATGACGGTGAAATACATAGCGGGGATCGCGGTTTGAGGTAGTATACCGAATTCTGTGTAGACGATAAATGGCAGCGCAAAACAAAGCAAAGAGTAAAACAAACTCAGTCGGAAGCGGCGTCAGCTGCTTCCGACTTTTCCGGTATGTTGCCAACTGCCATACTTTTTTGACGACAACCGTCGGAAAAATTATTGGCTAATTATCGGAAAACGGTTGTCAAACAGGAGAAAACAGCGTATAATACGGATACGAAGAACGGA
>DCHC01000017.1 GCA_002314755.1 Faecalibacterium sp. UBA1762
AACGAGACCATGCAGCAGCTGAACTGCTATGCCGATTTCTGTGAAAAGGCACTGTGCGTGCCGGTGCTGCGCGGTCGCAAGACCGATAAGGAAAAGTTTGCCGGCGCTGAGGCTACCTACACCATCGAGGCCATGATGAAGGACGGCAAAAGCCTGCAGAGCGGTACCAGCCACTATTTTGGGGATAAGTTCTCCCGTGCGTATGACGTCACCTTCCAGGGTCGGGACAACAAGCTGCAGTATCCCTTCCAGACCAGCTGGGGCGTTTCCACCCGTATGGTCGGCGCTATTATCATGACCCACGGGGATGATAACGGCCTGGTGCTGCCGCCTCAGGTTGCACCCATCCAGGTCGTGGTGGTGCCCATTGCCGCCCACAAGCCAGGCGTAGCCGAAAAGGCCGCAGAGCTGACCCAGCGCATCGGCAGGTTTGCCCGTGTCAAGCTGGATGACAGCGACAATAGCCCCGGCTGGAAGTTTGCACAGTGGGAGATGAAGGGGGTGCCCCTGCGTCTGGAGATCGGCCCCAAGGATATGGAAAACGACCAGTGCGTGCTGGTGCGCCGGGACAATCGGGAAAAGATCGTGGTCAAGTTGTCCGAGCTGGAGACCGCCATCCCCGCAGCGCTGGAGGCATTGGCAAAGGGTCTGTACGAAAAAGCTTTGGCTAACCGGGAGGCCCGCACCTGGACCGCCACCAACTGGGATGAGATTATGGATCTGTCCGCAAACAAGACCGGCTTTATTAAGACCATGTGGTGCGGAGAGCTGGCTTGCGAAGAAAAGATGAAGGAAGAAGCGGGTCTGTCCAGCCGCTGCATGCCTCTGACACAGGAAGAGCTGGGCGAGGTATGTCCCATCTGCGGCAAAAAGGCCAACTGCAGCATTGTCTGGGGCAAGGCTTATTAATTTCGTCCCTGCCCTTTGAATCCTGCCGAAAAAGAGACAGGAACAGCGTTTTTTATCTATAGTAAGGTTAATTAACCGGCGACTTTGCCCACCCTACAACGGGGGAGAAGCCGCCGGTTTTTTCTTTTGGTCACAATATCTTCACCCAAATCCTAAGAACTGGACAAATTTTATTCTCCACGGACAAATAGAATAAGACGATCTGCCGAAAATGCGAAATTAACTGGATTTTTGCCCGAAAGTGAGCTATAATTACAAGGTTCGCGAAAAAGCAAGCCGCCTTTTTCAAACAGATCAATGCATATTGATCTGTACCGTACCGGTGGCTGCGGCGGGGGAGAATGCCGTCGTCAGCATGGATAGATTGTGTGTGAGGAAATAAGAAAAACATGAATGCTACATTGCAAGAAAAGAACGGAACTGCCGGTAAGGCTGCCGGGCAGTCCCGCGGCTGGGCCGTCTTTTTGAAAATTATTCTGCTTGCGGCACTGGATACCGCTGTGGTAGAACTGTTCAACCACAAATGCTTTACCGAGGGCTTTGCAAAGCTGGTGCAGTTTGTCACAGGACACCCGCTGGCGCTGGCGGTCAACTTTTTGCTGATCCTGGTCACCCTGGCCCCGGCAATGTTTCTGCGTCGCCGCACCTTTTGGCTGGTGACGTTTTCCTGTATCTGGGTCATTGTGGGCGCGGTCAACGGCTTTATCCGGATCAATCGGCTGACCCCCTTTACCACTGCCGACATGACGGTATTGAACACCGGTCTGGATACGCTGCCCAACTATATGTCCAAGGGCTATATTATTTTACTTGGGGTGGCCATATTTGCCGTACTGGCAGCCTGGGTCTGGTTGTTTGGCTGGGGACCGAAAAACGCTGTCCGGCTGGGCAAGCGACTGGTGACCGGTGTCATCTGCACGGGCTTGACGGTGGCAAGCTTGGTTGGGTGTTGGGTCATGGCCTACCGGACCAACCAGCTGTCTGACATCTTTGCCAATCTTGCCATCGCCTATGATGACTATGGCTTTTCCTTCTGCTTTTTGGAGACCTGGTTGGAAAAAGGCATCCGCCGACCTGTCGGATATTCCGAGGAGCAGGTAAATGAGCTGCAACAGCATATCAAGGCTGCCACCGTGGATGCACGCAAGGATGCGGGCAATGAGAACAACGACGCCATGACCGACGTCAACGTGGTCTTTGTCCAGCTGGAATCCTTTATCGATCCGGGTGAGGTGACCACACTGAAGCTTTCGGAGGATGCGGTACCCAATTGGACCCGGCTGAAGGAGAACTACTCTCACGGCTATCTGCAGGTACCGGTGGTGGGCGCAGGTACTGCCAATACCGAGTGTGAGGTGCTGACCGGTATGAACACCCAGATGTTCGGCCCGGGTGAATACCCCTACAAGACCTGCCTGCTGGACAACACGGTGGAAAGCGTTGCCTATAACTTAAAAAATCTGGGCTATGGCACCCACGCCATCCATAACCATCGGGCCGCTTTTTACGGCCGCAACTATGTTTACGCCAACCTGGGCTTTGATGACTTTACCGCTCTGGAATATATGCCCAAATATCAGAAGACGCCTAAAAACTGGTGCAAGGACGCAATCCTGACCGAGCAGATTTTTGACGCGCTGCAGTCCACCCCGGAGCAGCCTGACCTGGTGTTTACTGTTTCGGTACAGGGCCACGGCAGCTACCCCTCCGAGCAGCTGATCCAGGACCCGGCGATCAAAGTGCTTTCCTGTGGGGAAAATGTGGAAAAGTACGCGGTGGAATACTATGTCAACCAGGTGCATGAGATGGATGAATTTATCGGGCAGCTAACCGACATGCTGGCAAACCGGGATGAAAAAACCGTGTTGGTACTGTACGGCGACCATCTGCCCAGCCTGGATTTAACCCGGGATGAAATGAGATCCGGCAGCCTGTTCCGCACTGAGTATGTCATTTGGGATAACTTCGGGTTGGCAAAGAAGACCGAAAACCTGACCTCTTACCGACTGGCTGCTGTCACGCTGGAGCGGCTGAACATCATCGGCGGCAATATGTGTCGGTTCCAGCAGAACTGCTACGGTGACCTGAACTATGAGCAAGAGCTGCGGCTGATTCAGTACGATACCCTGTTTGGCAAAAACTATCTGAACGGCGGCAATTCTCCGTATGAGGCAACCGTGATGAAGATGGGGCTGCAGCCCATTGCGGTAAACAGTTTGCGTCAGGGCGTGGACGGCTACTGGTATCTGTACGGCAAAAACTTTACACCCTTTTGCAAGGCGACCGTGGGGGAGAATATCCTGTCCACCAAGTATATCTCCGGTACCTGCCTGCGCATTAAGGAGGATCCCGGTACCGACAGGGCGGAGGATATCTATATTACGGTGCTGGATAAGCACAAGGAAGTGCTGGGCACCAGTTTGGAACAGTAAAAAAGAAGCGTCCTGTCTTTCCCGAAACTCCGGAGAAAGGCAGGACGCATTTTTTATTTTTGACTCAACCGGTTACGCAGGGCGGTAAGGCCAATGCAGAGGGCGGCGGTCAGCGGCAGGCTGAGGGCAACTGTCAGATACCATCGACCATCTATATTGAACATATAAAAATCCGGCCAAATCTGACAAAATACCACCTGCACCAGATAGAAGCTGCCGTAAATCAAAGAGGGCAGCATACCCGCAAGGCTCTGCCAAAGAGGCAGACGGATCTCATTCTCCAGCACGCAGCAGCTTAACAGGCATAATACGGGTGTAATCAGGTGCATATACAGGTTATCCCCCAAAAACAGCTCCGCAAAGCCGATGCTGGGGGCAAGGTAGAACAGCACGGTCAACAGGGTGACTGTGACTGCCGCGGTACCGATGAATTTCAGCAGTACAGTCCAGCGGGGCAGGGACAGCTGCCGTTTGCCGGTAAGCTGCAGCAGCTGATAGGGCAGCAGGGCACAGCAACCAAGCGCTGCCAACAGATTGGAATCCACGGTAAAATACCGGAAACAGGTAACGCCCAGCACCGCCATGTTTCCTTCACCGCCGGTCACAAAAAAATGCAGTATGCTGACGGCGGTCAGAACCGCGCTCGTGAGGTTACAGATCACTGCGGCAACCAGCCGGAATTTGTTTTTCACAGAGCTCACCCTTTCTGTTTATATATTTTAAATGTAATTATGTCGTCTTGTTTTTGCTGTCCATTCGGCGTATTCCTTGCTTTCATTATATAAAGGCCATTTCTTTTTGGCAAGCCGCGTTTGTGAGCTTCAGATGTTTTTTTTATGACAGTTATGTGAAAATCGGTTTTCACATAACTGCGTGGATTCTCCGCTAAACTGTATGGTTCAGTCCGGCTGAATGGTACATGTTTGCCGTAATTTGCCCGGGAGAGAAAAACTGCCCCGGAACTGCAAAACTTCGCCACCGACAACCGGAGAAAAGCCGATAAAGAATGTGTATTATGATGAAAATTTCCACATTTTTTTGTTGACATTTGTAAAGGCCCACGCTATAATAATACTTGATGTGCTGCGCATAGGCATTGGTATGCCCTGCCGTTTTTGGGGGGATCCGGTCTCCTCAGACCTGTCCGGGATAGCTCTTTGCCCTGCACAGAATATACGATTTGAAGAAAGGAGGAAACGAAATTGCCAACTTTTAACCAACTGGTCCGTAAAGGCCGCGAGGTTCTGGCAACCAAGAGCACTGCTCCCGCTCTGCAGGTCAGCTACAACTCCAAGAAAAAGGAGTACAACGACCAGAGCGCACCCCAAAAACGTGGTGTTTGCACTGCTGTTCGTACCCAGACCCCGAAAAAGCCCAACTCCGCTCTGCGTAAGATTGCCCGTGTCCGTTTGACAAACGGCTATGAGGTAACCTCTTATATCCCCGGCATTGGTCATAACCTGCAGGAGCATAGCGTGGTTCTGATCCGCGGCGGTCGTGTCAAGGACCTTCCCGGTGTGCGTTACCACATTATCCGTGGTACTCTGGATACCCAGGGTGTTGCAAACCGTAAGCAGGCCCGCTCTAAGTACGGCGCAAAGCGTCCGAAGGCCGGTAAGTAAGAGGTAATGAAGTTTCCCCTTTGATGCACCGTCAGATGCAATAGATTTGCTGTGTATTCACACTGCATGCTATGCCTCTTTCGGGGCCTGCGGGAGTTTTGTTGCTTTCGAGTACCGATGATTTCATCATTATTAATGAAGGAGGGAAGAAAGATGCCTAGAAGAGGTAATGTGGCAAAGCGCGATGTGCTTGCCGATCCTATGTACAATTCCAAATTGGTCACCCGTCTGGTCAACAGCATTATGCTGGATGGCAAGAAGGGCGTGGCTCAGAAGATTGTTTACGGCGCCTTCGATATCGTGAAGGAGAAGAGCGGCAACGATCCTCTGGAAATGTTTGAAAAAGCTTTGGAGAACATTATGCCTACCCTGGAGGTTAAGGCTCGCCGTGTCGGCGGTTCTAACTATCAGGTGCCTATGGAAGTCCGCCCCGAGCGTCGTCAGACCCTGGGTCTGCGCTGGCTGACCACCTATGCACGCGCCCGCAGCGAGCGCACCATGGGCGAGCGTTTGGCCGGTGAGATTCTGGATGCCTGCAACGGCACCGGTAACGCCGTCAAGAAGCGTGAAGATACCCACAAGATGGCAGAGGCCAACAAGGCGTTTGCTCACTACAGATATTAATCTGGTCCGGTTTAGGAGGTTACTATGCCAAGAGACGTATCTCTGGAAATGACTCGAAATATTGGCATTATGGCTCACATCGATGCCGGTAAAACCACCACCACCGAGCGTATCCTGTATTACACAGGTATCAACCACAAAATCGGTGAGACCCATGATGGTACCGCAACGATGGACTGGATGGCTCAGGAACAGGAGCGCGGCATTACTATTACTTCTGCCGCAACCACCTGCTATTGGTCTCATACCGATATGCAGAACGACCCTGCCCTGGCAAAGGCAAACCGCCACCGTATCAACATCATCGACACCCCGGGACATGTTGACTTCACTGTTGAGGTAGAACGTTCTCTGCGTGTTTTGGACGGTTCCGTTACCGTTCTGTGCGCTAAGGGTGGTGTTGAGCCCCAGTCTGAGACTGTATGGCATCAGGCCAATAAATACAAGGTTCCCCGTATGGTGTATGTCAACAAGATGGACATCATGGGTGCCGATTTCTACCGTGTCGTCGGTATGATGAAGGACCGGTTGAAATGCAACGCAGTGCCTATTCAGCTGCCCATCGGCGCTGAAGATACCTTCAAGGGTCTGATTGACCTGTTGGAGATGAAGGCCTATATCTATACCAACGATGTTGGTACCGATATTCAGGTCACCGCAATCCCCGACGATATGAAGGATAAGGCAGAAGAATATCATGCAGCTCTGCTGGAAGCTGTCGCTGAGACAGACGAAGAGCTGATGATGAAGTACCTGGACGGTGAGGAGCTGACCATCCCCGAGATTAAGGCTGCCATCCGTAAGGCCACCATTGATAACACCATGGTGCCGGTTGTCTGCGGTACTTCTTACAAGAACAAGGGCGTTCAGAAGCTGCTGGATGCTATCGTGGATTACATGCCCGCCCCGACCGATATCGAGGCTATCAAAGGTGTGAACCCCGAGACCGGCGAGGAAGAAGACCGTAAGAGTGGCGACGATGAGCCGTTCTCCGCTTTGGCCTTTAAGATTGCCACCGACCCCTATGTCGGTAAGATCTGCTTCTTCCGCGTTTACTCCGGCAAGCTGGAAGCCGGTACCACCGTTTACAACTCCACCAAGGACAACAACGAGCGTATCGGCCGTATCCTGCAAATGCACGCCAATCACCGTCAGGATCTGGACATCTGCTACTGCGGCGATATCGCTGCTGCTGTAGGTCTGAAGAACACCACTACCGGTGATACCCTGTGTGACGAGAACCATCCCGTCATTTTGGAGAGCATGGAGTTCCCCGAGCCCGTTATCCGTGTTGCCATCGAACCCAAGACCAAAGCCGGTCAGGAGAAGATGGGTATTGCACTGGCTAAGCTGGCAGAAGAGGATCCCACTTTCCGCACCTACACCGATGAAGAGACCGGTCAAACCATTATCGCCGGTATGGGCGAGCTGCATCTGGAGATCATTGTCGACCGTCTGCTGCGTGAGTTCAAGGTTGAGGCCAATGTGGGTGCACCCCAGGTTGCCTACCGTGAGACCATGCGCCGCAGCGCCGATGTGGATATGAAGTATGCACGTCAGTCCGGTGGTAAAGGTCAGTACGGCCATGTCAAGATCAAGGTAGAGCCCAACGAGGCCGGCAAGGGTTACGAGTTCATCAACGCCGTTGTCGGTGGCGCCATCCCCAAGGAGTATATTCCCGCAGTTGACGCCGGTATCAAGGGCGCTATGCAGGCTGGTATTTTGGCCGGCTATCCTGTGGTCGATGTCAAGGTCACCCTGTACGACGGCTCTTACCATGAGGTTGACTCCTCTGAAATGGCATTTAAGATTGCCGGTTCTATGGCCTTCAAGGAGGCTATGCGCAAGGGCGATCCCGTCATTTTGGAGCCCATTATGAAGGTCGCTGTCATTGTTCCCAATGACTACATGGGCGATGTTATCGGCGACCTGAATGCCCGCCGCGGTCAGGTTCAGGGTATGGACGACCGTCAGGGCAGCACCCAGGTCAACGCTTTGGTGCCGCTGTCCAACATGTTCGGCTATGCAACCGACCTGCGCAGCAAGACCCAGGGCCGTGGTCAGTACTCCATGGAGCCCAGCCACTACATCGATGTTCCCAAGAACATTGCTGAGGGCATTATCAACAAGCGTGTAAAGAAGGAAGACTAATTTACACACCTGTCAATTGAAACAAACCTCTTGATTTTTGGCGTGTTCCCTGCTAAAATAGGAATACGCCAATAACAGAGGGAAAATAAGGAGGATAATTACAATGGGAAAAGCGAAATTTGAACGTAACAAGCCGCATATTAACATCGGTACCATTGGTCACGTTGACCATGGCAAGACCACTCTGACCGCTGCCATCACCAAGGTGCTGGCTCTGAACGGTGAGGCTGAGTTCGTTGACTACGCCAACATCGATAAGGCTCCCGAAGAGCGCGAGCGCGGTATTACCATCAATACCTCTCACGTTGAGTATGAGACTGC
>DCHC01000018.1 GCA_002314755.1 Faecalibacterium sp. UBA1762
ATCAATTTATCGAGGTTCCCTTATGAAATTCCGTTGTGCATTTTGCGTCGCCCTGACGTTTTTACTGTGCGGTTGCGCCGCCCGATCGGCTGCGTCTCGCCCTGCCGACAGCCGCTCCGTAGGTCTTGAACCTGCAGCATCCGCACCTGCCGAGTCGACAACTGCCGTTTCGGAACCCGTTGCAGAAGAGACTGTGCCCGTCCAAGACCCGGCAGCCGAACTGCTTGCGACACTTTCCACCCGTGAAAAAGTCGGGCAGCTTTTTTTCATCCGGCCCGATTCCCTGAATGCAGCCCTAACCCAGAAGGAGATCAACGATTCCAAGGCGGACGGCGTAAAAACAATTACCGCCCCGGAGCTGGAGCTTTTGTCTCAATATCCTGTAGGCGGGTTTTGTATCTTCGGTAAAAATATCAGTGACCCGGATCAGCTTTATGCCCTGCAGCAAGCCTTGATAAGCGGCTGCAGTATCACACCTGTTTTCACCGTTGATGAAGAAGGTGGTCCTGTCTCCCGCCTGGCCAAAAATGAGAAATTCAATCTTCCCGTCTTTGACAGTGCTGCGGATATCGCCGCCACAGGGGATGCCTCCCTTGCCCGAGACGAGGGGTATACCATCGGCTCCTATCTGAAAAAGTACGGTTTTTCGCTGAATTTTGCCCCTGTTGCGGATGTCAACACCAACCCGGATAATCCTGTTATCGGCGTCCGCGCTTACGGTGATGATCCGGACATTGCCGCAGAGATGGTATCCGCAGCGGTAGATGGTTATCATCAGGCTGGAATAGGTTGTACCCTGAAACATTTTCCCGGACACGGGGACACCTCTACCGATACCCACACCGAAGGCGCCGTGGCAGAAAAAAGCTGGGAAGAAATGCTGAGCTGCGAGATGGTAGCCTTCAGAGCGGGTATCGCCGCAGGGGCAGATGCTGTGATGGTTGCGCATATTTCCACCCCCAATGCCACACAAGACGGTCTGCCCGCCACCCTTTCTTACCAGATGATCACCGGTAAGCTGCGTGGGGAGCTGGGCTTTAATGGTTTAGTTATTACCGATTCTTTAGCAATGGATGCCATTTCAAAATTCTACTCACCGGGTGAAGCTGCCGTTATGGCTCTTAACGCCGGTGCCGATGTCGTTTTGATGCCGAATGACTTTACTGAGACATTTGACGCTGTTGTGGCTGCTGTGGAAAGCGGAACTGTTACCGAGAAACAGCTGAACAGCAGTGTTTACCGCATTTTGAAATACAAAGAAAACTACGGACTTTTGTGATAAGGAGAATAGTATTATGGGCTTTGGTGAACGTTTAAAAAAGCTGCGTAAGCAGGCAGGTTTTTCCCAGACACAGTTGGCGGAGCAACTGGGCATCAGCCAGCAGGCAGTCGGCAAATGGGAGACCGGCCACGCCACCCCCAATCCCGGTACCGTAGCCGAAATTGCCCGTCTGTTCGGCATTACAACCGACGCCATCCTGGGTACCGAGGGGGTCATTCCCCAACTGGTGACCGTGCCGGTGGTCGGCCGTGTGCGCGCCGGTTACGGTGCCCTTGCCATGGAGGAGGACTACGGTCGAGAGCCTGCCAATGTGCGCAACCCGGAAGATTATCTGTATCTGATTGTCAAGGGTGACAGTATGGAGCCCCGCATCTCTGACGGAGATTACGCCCTGGTTCATAAGCAGTCCACTTTGGAAAACGGAGATTTGGGTGTTTTGGTTTACGGTGACGAGGAAGCCACACTGAAACGCTACATTCGCCACGGTAACGCCATTTATCTGGAGCCGTTCAACCCTGACTACCAAACCATGGTCATTGAGGGTGAGGCTTTGGATCATCTGTATGTTGTCGGTAAGGTAGAAGAGACCCATACCAAATGGTAAATCCGTTTTCTGCGGCATCCGTTTGATGCCGCAGTTTTTCCCCTTTGCAATACAACCTTATGGAGTATTTTGTATGGATGTTATGGAAAAGCTGACTGTGTTAGCAGATAGCGCGAAATATGATGTAGCCTGCACCTCCAGCGGAGTGGAGCGGGGCAAACCGAAAAGCGGTTTGGGCAGCACCAGTCTGTGCGGCATTTGCCATACCTTTGCAGGGGACGGTAGATGCGTATCCCTGCTTAAGATTCTTCTTACCAACATATGCTATTTTGACTGCAAATACTGTGTCAACCGAAAAAGCAACGATGTCCCCCGCGCTGCATTTACGCCGGAGGAGCTTGCAGATTTGACAATACAGTTTTACCGCCGCAACTATATTGAAGGTCTTTTTCTCTCTAGCGCTGTACTAATCAGCCCGGATCACACCACCCAGCTGATGATTCGCACACTAGAACTGCTGCGCTACCGGTATGAATTTCATGGCTATATCCACGCAAAGGCCATCCCCGGCACCTCTCCGGAACTGATCCGACAGTTAGGCCTGCTTGCCGATCGGATGAGCGTCAATATTGAACTGCCCAGCGAAAGCAGCCTTGGTAAGCTTGCCCCGGACAAAACCAGGGATTCCATTCTGCGTCCCATGTCCCAGCTTGCCGGCGGTATTGCGCAAAACAAGCAGGAGCTGATCTGTTACCGGCATGCGCCGAAATTTGTACCGGCCGGTCAAAGCACACAGATGATCATCGGTGCAAGTCCGGAAAATGACAGGCATATTCTGCAGTTGACCGAGGGACTTTACAAAAAATACGGGTTGAAGCGGGTATTTTTCTCCGCCTATGTGCCGGTTGTCAATAGCAGCCTGCTGCCCGCCATCAACACACCCCCTCCCCTGCTGCGGGAGCACCGGCTTTATCAGGCGGATTGGTTGCTGCGATTTTACCGTTTTACGGCAGATGAGCTGCTCACAGAGACGCAGCCGGACCTGAACCCCTATCTTGACCCCAAGTGCGGATGGGCACTGCAGCATTTGGAGCTTTTCCCGGTGGAGCTTTCCACCGCCCCTTACGAAACGCTGCTGCGCATACCCGGCATCGGCGTAAAAAGTGCCAAACGAATTGTTGCCTATCGACGCAGTGCTCCACTGCAGTTTGATGTCCTAAAGAAAATCGGTGTAGTCATGAAGCGCGCTCAGTACTTTCTACTGTGCAATGGTCGTTCCCCTGTAGGAACCCGTTTCCATGCAGAAACCCTGGTGCAGGCTCTGCTCGACCCCGCTGCGTTCAGCCCGGGCATACAACAGCTAAGCCTGTTTGACGATGAAAAACTCACTCTGTCCGCCGCCCGGAAGGAGATGGCAAAATGTCTATCAAAAGCGATGTAATCTATATTTATGATGGCAGCTATCCCGGTCTGCTGTGCTGTGTTTATCAGGCCTTTGCCCGTAAAGAAGACCCCATGCTGATCTGGAGCTTTGATCAGGAGCAACCGTGTCTGTACCCGGTACGCGAAATAAAGACCGCGCCGGAACAGGCAGACCGGGTTCAGGGCGGTATACACTATAAGCTTGGGTTTGCCGCCGAGCGTTGGGTATGGGATACCTGGTACAGCGATTTGGAAAACCGGGAAACCGCCATTCTGGATTTTTTAAAATTCGGTTTTCGACAAGGACCCTCTGTCATGGGGATGAGCGGACACCCCATGGTAGCACCTGTTTTTGCGGCCAGCCGCGCCCTGCGCAATGAAGCGCATCTCCTGACCGGTTTTGTGCGTTTTTCACAGATCGGCGGCGTATTGGTTTCGACGGTACAGCCCAAGAACTTTGTGTTGCCTTTTCTGGAGAGTCACTTTACAGAGCGTCTTCCCCGGGAGCAGTTTATCATTTACGATCAGACGCATCACTGTGCTTTAATATACGCCCATGAAAAAAGCAAAATTGTGGATATGGAGAATTTGGAGCTTCCTGCCCCGACCCAAAAAGAACAAAATTGGGCATGCCTGTGGAAACAGTTTTATGACACCGTTGAAATACAGCAGCGGCATAACCCGCGCTGTCAGATGACCCATATTCCCAAACGATACTGGAGCTGCGTGCAGGAGCTTACAGATAAACCGGAACTGCTCACTCATGGAAAGCTGCCGGTGAGCGTTCAACAGGCACTAAAAGCCGGTGAACTTCGGTTGTCCGGTGAAAATACTGCTGATGCCCCTGCTTTTCTGACTCCTACCCAAGCAAGCACCGCTCGTGCCCTGCCTATTGACCAACCGGTTCCCGCTCTTTCCGGTGAAACCGGTTGACAGCCGTTTTTCTTCCTCATATTTTGCAGATTGTCCTTTACTTTACTGCCCAGTAGCCCTATAATGGTAATGAAAAAACACCCAGTACAAAAGGAGGATGCAAACAAATGAATTACCGCAAATTAGGAAGCACCGGTCTGATGGTCAGTGAGATCGGTCTGGGAGGAGAATGGCTGGAACGCCACACCACTCAGGAGGTCAAAGAGGTCGTTGCATACTGTGAGCAGGCAGGCATCAATATTTTAGACTGCTGGATGCCCGCACCCAAAATCCGTAGCGATCTGGGCGCTGCCATTGCAGGTCATCGGGAAAAATGGATCATTCAGGGACATCTGGGCTCCACCTATCAAAACGGACAATATGTGCGCACACAGGATCTTACCGCCAGCAAAATTGCCTTTGCCGATTTGTTAGAGCGTTTCCAAACCGATTATATCGACCTGGGAATGCTGCACTACATCGACAGCCTTGATGTACTGAACACTGTGCTAAACGGGGAATTCTACAACTGGGCGCAGGAGCTGAAGGCCGCCGGTACCATCCGGCATATCGGTCTAAGTACCCACAACCCCGCTGTTGCCATTGCTGCTGCGGAATCCGGAAAAATTGAAATGATGCTGTACAGTGTCAACCCCGCCTATGATATCATGAATACCTCCCAAACGGCGGATGATTACTATGAGCCCACCTTTTTTAATAAGGGTATGGACGGAATGGATCCCCTGCGTGCCAGAGTTTACCAAACCTGTGTTGCCCATGATGTGGGTATCACTGTAATGAAAACCTATGCCGGCGGGCGTCTGTTCACCAAGGAGGCCTCTCCCTTCGGTATTGCCATGACCCCTGTGCAGTGTATCCATTATGCCCTGACCCGCCCTGCAGTAGCCAGCGTTATGATTGGTTATGACACGCCGGAGCATGTTGCCGACGCCCTCGCCTATGAGACCGCAACCATTGAGCAAAAGGATTACGCCTCTGTACTGGCCGCTGCGCCCCACCACCCCTATAGCGGTGCATGTACCTATTGTGGCCACTGCCAGCCCTGCCCTGCCGGGATTGATATTGCCATGGTTGGTAAGCTGTATGATCTTGCCACGATGCAACCGGAGGTTCCCGAAAGCGTACGCAGCCACTATCTTGCTTTGCAGCACACTGCCGCCGATTGTATCGGCTGCGGAGGCTGCGAGCAGCGTTGTCCGTTCCATGTCCCTGTTCGGGAGAGAATGAAAGCTGCCGCGGTACTGTTGGACGAGAACAAATAAAACTTCGGTTTCAATCAAAAAATCCGTTGACACCTTTTGCGTGTCAACGGATTTTTTAATAAAAAAGCAATCCGCCATCAAAACAAAAAGCGGATTGCTCTGTGTATCAATCGGGTTACAACCTATGAACTGCTCAGCAGCCTTCGACGATAGCCTTGGTATCCCTGGCGATCATCAATTCCTCATTGGTGCAGATGACCAAAACTTTTACCTTGCTGTCGGGAGCGGTCAGATCATTGATCTCCAAGCCGCGCAACTTGTTTTTCTCTGCATCGATCTTAATGCCCAGGAACTCCATATTCTTGCAGACCTCGCTGCGGACATAATCGTCGTTCTCGCCAATGCCGCCGGTAAAGACCACGCAGTCCAGACCGCCCATAGCAGCAGCGTAACCGCCGATGTATTTCTTAATCTGGTAGTTCAGCATATCACTTGCCAACTTAGCCTTGGCATCACCTGCCTCAGAAGCCGCCTCCAGGTCACGCTTGTCACCGCCGGCAATGCCGGAAATACCCTGCAGACCGGATTTCTTATTCATCACCGTGTCAAACTCTTCGGCAGACATACCGGTCTGCTTCATAATATAACCGGGGATGGAAGGATCCATATCACCGGAACGGGTACCCATGATCAGGCCGGCCAGCGGGGTCATACCCATACTGGTATCCAGTACCTTGCCGCCGTCAACTGCGCTGACAGAGCTACCGTTGCCCAGATGGCAGGTGACAATTTTCAACTCTGCAGGCTTTTTGCCCAGATACTCGGCCGCAGCCAAGCTGACATAACGATGAGAGGTACCGTGGAAACCGTAGCGACGGACCTGATACTTTTCGTAATACTCATAGGGAAGAGCATACATATAAGCCTTGGGGGGCATGGTGGCATGGAAAGCAGTGTCAAAAACGATGACGTTGGGCATATCCTTGCCGAACACCTGCTGAGAAGCACGTAGGCCAAGCACACCTGCAGGATTGTGCAGAGGAGCCAGCGGGCTCAGCTCTTCGTATACCTTGATCAAATCCTCGGTAACCAGGCAGCTCTCACGGAATTTCTCGCCGCCATGCACACCGCGGTGACCGATTGCGCCAATCTCGCTGATGCTATCAATTACCTTTCCCTCACCGGTGGTCATCATCTTGACAACGGCGGCAAAGGCCTCCGTATGGGTGGGCATAGGCATTTTTTCGGTCCACTTGCCATCACCGACCTTGTGAGTAATTGCGCTGCCCTCGTTGCCAATGCGCTCGCACAGGCCCTTGCACAGCAGTTTTTCACCGTTCATATCCAACAGCTGATACTTCAGGGAAGAAGAACCGCAGTTGATTACTAAAACCTTCATAACCATTATCCTCCTGAAAAGTTTCTTTTTATTTTCGCCAAAATGTAGTATAGTATAGAAAAGGAAAAAATTCAAGTGGTTTGCGAAAAACTAACCGATAATTTGTGTAGCGTTACAATAGATGTGAG
>DCHC01000065.1 GCA_002314755.1 Faecalibacterium sp. UBA1762
TTACACACTATTTCGGACTTGACTAAAAAACCGTTCAGCTCCGCTTTAAAATCCGAGCTTTGATGTATTTTTTGCATCACACCAACGCCGCCGTTCCCTAAAAAAGCAAGAACACACAAAAGTAACCAGCGAATAGATGCCTTTGCAGAACCGTCGTCCTTATTGACCGAAAACACCAAGCAAATAGCTAACAGCAGCATCCCCAAAATCTGCAAAATGCTGATTTCTTCCTGCCAGAACAGGGCGCCGGACAATGCCGGAATGATAGAGGACAATGATACGATCACTGTCGTATACGATACCGGACCTGCGTGCAGCGCCGCTGCATGTGCCAGACCCTGCGCCATAGCAATCAGCCCAAAAGCGAAACCGATCAAAAGGGTGTACGTAGAAACGAAAAGGCATCGCCACCCGCCCATCATCAGCAAAAACAGACCGCAGACAAAACTGTTGCAGAAATTGAATAGGTGGTAGCTGCGTGTGTTTTGAATCATGTTCTTGCTGTAGTAAGAACGCAGTAGAAGATTGACCAAACTACTAAGAATGGAAGCTGTCAGCAAAACCCAGTGTGGTGTAGACTCCATAAATGTAAATACCCCTTCGATAGATCAAAATAGAATAAAGATACTTTTGCCCGCCAGTTCATCGGTCACCGTAAATCGTACAGCACCGGACAGGCGCTGCACGGTGATCTGCTTTTCCGGCTGATATAGCCGCTTTCCGCAGACATAACCCTGTACCGGGCCTTCGCCCGGGACCGGAACGCTCAAAACCGTACCGGGGGTACGGCAGCTTGTCAGCAAGACACGGTTTGTACCGTTTTCCAAAAAACTTGCCGGTACCTCACCGAATTCAAAATCGGCCGGACGGTCGGCAAAGGTGTATTTTACACCGTCTACGGTCATACCGTCTGTGTTGATACCATACATGGCCTTTGGGGAACCTTGCTCATTCAGATTGTATGCAAAAAAGCCTTCGCCCTCAAAATCAATGTTATGCTCTTCAATCTGCTCGTGCAGGGAGATATGTGTATCCGGTAACCGGGCGATTTTCAGCGTCTCGGCATCCAGCTCCTCATTACGGAAAAACCGGGTCTCCCACCCCTCCTGTACCAACCGGTAGTGGGGCGCGCAGGCAATAGAGCCATCTGCAAAGGTATTATAAACCAGCTTTGCCTGAGAAGAACGACTGCGCACCTCCAGCGAAGCAGGACGGTAAGCCCCCATGGCGCAAAGCACCCGGAACAGGGTGTCCACATCCTCTCCCAAGCTGCAGCTCTGGTCATCCCGCAGACGACAGCCCATATATACCGCAAGCCCGCCGGCAGCATAGGTTTTTTCCGTACCGATCACCCTGCCCCCCACCGTCGCCACAGCATTGGCATCTTCAGGCCAAACCGGGTAAACGGCGTCCACAAGGTAATCATTTAAAATAGGCATATCTTTTATGCCGGAAAATCTGCCGCTGAATATCACCGCTTCGCCCTGGTGATACTCCTCCTCGCCGGAGCAGGTCACCCCGGCAAGGCCGAACAGTTTGCCAAAACGCAGAAAGATATCCTCACCTTTTTCACTCAGTTGAGCCGGCGTGCTCATCCACAGCAGCTTTCCACCCGCAGTCACAAATTTTTCCAGCAGCTCAAACATCTTGTCGGACAGGAACGGTTCAAACAACGCAACCACACAGCGGTATTTCTGACCACTGATCTCCAGCTTGCCGTCACGGGTCAGCCTTGCATTTTCTAACAGTTTTTCCTCGGTGATATAGTTGCAGTAGCCGTACTGCACCATCCAGCTGCCAAACCGCTCCTCAGCATTGTTCAGCTTGATAGGATACAGTGCCAGTACATCCGTGTTTCGTACCCCATATCCATTGACAAAGCTGCGGGCACCATACGAAAAGGCATTACCGTAAGTATTTGTCACATTGCCGTATATCTCATGTACCCTGCCCGGCGCGCCCCAGCAGCAGGTATATGCAACACCAAAATCGTTCAACATACCAAAGGAGGCTGCCAATGCATGGCTGTAGTAGTTCCGGTCCAAAAATCCGCCCTCGGCGTGGTCGGTGCCGCCGCCGGTCAAAAATTCATTCCATTTAAAATAATCATAGCAGGCGGACATATTCTCCCGGATGGAGGAGGACCAGTCGAACTGCGGGGTATATTCATAGGCAGAAACTCCCCGCGCTCTCTTTATTTGGGCAACTGCCCAGTACCGCGCGGCACGCAATTCGGGGGAGGACTGCTCGTTCACAGTCTGAAGCTCGGCTGGCAGCAGGGCATCCACATCCAGCCCGTCCGGACGCTCTTTTTCTTTTACAAACCGGTCGCAGGTGGGGGATTCCTGCCAGGTTGCGTGAGCAATAGTCACAATCGGCGCACCCCACAGGGTCTCGGCATAGGTTTTGGCGCCGTTTGCCAGATCTACCACCCGTCGCTGCAGCATCTCAAAGTAACGGTTGCGCAAAAGCCAGGTGGCGGCAATTGCCTGCGGCGTTTTACCAAGTACATGCTGGGCATTACAACAACCTGCCTCCCCGGGCAGAAAGTCATGCTGATGGTAGGACATATAGACCAGGTATTTGGCAAAATCCCGGTACTTTTCTCCGTATTGCCGGGCATACTCCTGCGCAAAATGATCTGTCAGGTACCGGGTGTTGATTTCGGTTTCGCCAAAATGTTCGGACATATCCCAGTCAAACTGAATATGCATCTCGTCCGAATAAAAGCCGCCATATCGAATACCGGCTTCGTTATGCTGATTCAAAATTTCCTTCATGAATGACGGAGCTGACGGGGCAAAATAATCCAGTTCCGGGGTGCGGTAAACCATAATGCATAATGCACGGTCTGCTGCAGGGTTTTGCCATCTGCCGAAAATGCGCATAGGACAGAACCCATACCCTGAACCGGTCGTCATCGAATGATCCCTGTCGATCTCATACTCCGCGGTACGGGTGATGGGTTCAATGGCGTTTTCGTCCACATAAAAGTAGGGCGTTTTTCCAATCTGCTCCTCCCGGAAGGCGTATACCTCAATATGGTGGGGAACCAGTTGGATGGGGCCTTTGTTGTTATACCACTGTACCTGGCAGCGCATTTCGGCGCAGTAGCTGCCATCCGGCTTGATATCTGTTTCGCAATACTGATAGGTAAAGCCGGTTTCTTCGCTTTGCTTTATCCAGCCGCCGCCCACATCCAGCGGAGAAACCACCGAAGCGCTGAACTTTAAACCGTATTTTTCGGCGACCTTGTGAATCATCTGAAACGCTTTTACGGTCGTTTTGTCACTGGGATAGTTTTGTCTTTGGGTTCCGCCAAAGAAAAAGTCATAGCTGACATCCACCCTGGCACAGCCCCGGGCAGCCGCATCCCGGCAAAAGCTTTCCAGTGTCGTATCCTCTGCGTTTTGGTTTTGCAGCTCTGTGGAATAGCCCCGGGATTCATTTTGAAAAATTGGGATATCCGGGCCCATGATGATCCGATCAAGCTGTTTTTCATCGGTAAAATTCAGGGTCGCCGGTGTATCGTATATATTGAAAAAGCCGTTTTTCTTCATAATATCCATGGTCAAAGCTCCTTATTTGTGTTTCTGATTGCCGTTTAGACCGGCGGCAGACAGCGGCAATATGCCTCTTTTTTAACTTTCTTTCTCACCGGAAAATAGAATATCATAACCATTCTCTTCCCTCAAGGTAAATTTGTTCTTTTTACCGTAAAATTGTTCACAATCTTTTTTTACGCAGCTGCTTGACGGTCTTTTAAATGCTATCCGGACAGAACTCCGTTTGGCGAAAGAAAAGCCAGCTTCGCAGGAAAAACAATTCCGAATAAGGAACGGTCTTAAAAATGTCCTTTGACTTTCGCAACTGTTCCGATATATAATGATTGCGAAAAAGGAACTGAAGCTATCAGAACAGGCGCAAAAAAGGAAACACGAAAGGAAGCACACCTATGGAACCAAAAAAGCCTAATCTGCTCTTTATTTTCTCCGATCAGCACCGAAAATTTGACCTGGGCTGTTACGGAAACTGCGAGGTAATGACCCCCAATCTGGACGCATTGGCAAGTGTTGGTCTGCGGTTTGAACACTGCTGCTCTAACTCTCCGGTTTGCGTACCTGCAAGAGGTTCCCTTTTAACCGGCGTTCACGCCCAAACTCATGGTGCTTTTACCAACGACCTGCCGATTCGCTATGATCTGGAAAGTATTGCCGATGTACTGAACCGTGCCGGTTACCACACCGGATATATCGGCAAATGGCATCTGTGCGGCGTGCCCAGAGACCAGTATGTTGATCGGGCACGTCGGCTGGGCTTTACCGAATGGAAGGTTGCCAACTGTAACCACGATTATCTAAACTGCTACTATGACGATGAGGAAAATCTGCGTCACCGGCCGGGCGGCTATGAGCCGGAGATTTTCGGCGGACTTGCCGAAGAGTTTTTGCAAAGAAACAGTAGGTCTGACCGGCCCTTTGCACTGTTTCTTTCCTTTGCAACGCCCCACGATTCCCACACCGCAGTGGGGGAAGAATACAAAGAGATATACCGGGAAAAGCAGGTGACGCTGCGTCCCAACGCGACGGAAACTATTATGTTCAACCTGAAAAAAAGCATTACCCACGCCCAACAGGCAGAATATACCCGCGGCTATTACGGCCATATCACCGCCATTGACCGGCAGGTGGGTAAGTTGCTGACCGGGCTGAGGGAAAACGGCGCATTGGATCATACGCTGGTCATCTACACCGCGGATCACGGCGATATGCTGGGCAGCCAGGGCTTGCGGGATAAGCAGCTGCCCTATGAGGAATCTATTGGCGTTCCCCTGATTGCCGCCTGGAAGGGACACATTTCCGCCGGGGTCAGCACCCAAATGATTAGTTTGGTGGATCTGCCCGTAACCGTTGCCGGGCTGCTGGGTCTGCAGTTTACTCAGCCAAAGGACGGACTGGATTGCAGCGCTTTATTTAAGGGAGGAAAAGCGGTACAGCAGCAGTGCTACCTGTATGATCTGTACCCCTGCCACCAGGCGGCAGATAAGGGCCTGCGCGCCTGGAGAGGACTGCGTACACAGCAGTACACCTATGCAGTACACGGTGACGGCACCGACTGGCTGCTGTTCGATAATGACGCCGACCCTTACCAGCAGCACAATTTGGTAAAGGATGCCGCCTATGCCCAGGTCAGGAAAGAGCTGAAAGCCGTACTGGATAACTATGTACTGCAGCAGGATGCCTACCTGGAAGGGGAGGATTATATCCGTTTTGCCGATAGGCAAGCAGATTTTGACCAAAGCCAGACCTATTTTGGCAGACCGACCCTGCAGGAAATAGAAAATAGCCGCAAACCGTCCGACCTACCGGAATAAGGCGGTCCGGCTGCCGATGGCTTACCTTTAATCACCGCGAGGAAATGACCTATGACCTACGACGAACTGTATCAATACACCAATGCCCCCTCTTATCGATATGCACAGTCACCACGACCGGCACGATTTCTTTGTCTGTACCAGCCTGAATCAGCTTTTAAGCCGGACTTGTGCCCACTTTAGAGTAAAAAACGCAGTTAGAAGAGAAAAAATGAGAAAAACCCGAAGGGCTTGTCCACTGCCGGTCGCAGCAGCAAACCCCTTTGGGTTTTTGATAGGATCTTTTTTCAATCGGTAAGCCACACTTTTGGCGTCTTCTGCGTCAGAAAGTGCGCAGCAGGTATGCCTGTTTCCGTCATCACCACCCCCACTATCATACAACTTCATGATACAGCCGGTACAAGCAAAACCCCTGTCGCTTCAACAAAAAGGGACAGAAGAATCTGCCCCGCCACTCATGGCGACCGGGACATATTTCTTCATACCATGTGACATGCTTCGCAGTTACGGTCACAGAGAAACTTACTACGGTCGTATGCAATGCCGTTTTTGTCGTAATAATGCTTTACGGCCGATTTGATGGATTCCTCCGCCAAAACGGAACAGTGCAGCTTATGTGCCGGCAGTCCCCCCAGGGCATCCACGACCTGTTTGTTGGTGACTGCAAAAGCCTGCTCAACAGTTTTTCCTTTGATCATTTCGTTAGCCATAGAGGAAGATGCAATGGCGCTTGCGCAGCCAAAGGTTTCAAATTTCACATCCACAATCATGTTATCCTTCACAACAATAGAGACAGATCGGTCGTTTCAGTGATCATTACCGCGATAAAATCGGAAATCTAACCGTACTTTCATAGTTTTCTTCCTCCTTTCTGTTTGACAGCCCGGCGTGTGATAGTACACGATTTCACAGACAACTGCCACACCCCATATTCCGTACGCCTTGTGTTCTAAATCGTTCTTTTTTGCGATATCCGTATTATATGCCCACTTACCTACTTAGTCGATAGGTTTAGTGCGTTTTAGCTGTGTATTTTTGGAGACACCCTGCGGTGTCTCCGTTTTCCTCTCAGATACTGTAGTTGTTGTCTGCCTGTCCTGAGAGAATGTCTTCCAGACTAATACTGTCTAAATAGCGATTCTCCACATTTTGAAGCCTCTGCCATACGGGCAGTGTTGCACACCTGGCGCACCGCGGGCAGAAATTTTCTTTTCCCTCCAAGCAGGATACCGGCGCCACAGCCCCCTCGGTTGCCCGAAGAATTTCACCGACAGAATACTCTTTCGGTTGCTTCACCAGCTTGTATCCTCCCCTAAAGCAGCGAAGCCTATTTTATCATCATCAGCCAGCCGTCGGGTGCTTGGATCTCACCGTGCTGAATATCCAGCAGGGTGTGGTAAAGCTTTGCAATTACCGTGTCTTCAAAATTCTGCATATTAAAATGATATTCTTTGCCGTGGTCGTCAATTGTGCCTACCGGAGAAATGACCGCTGCGGTGCCGCATAAACCGCATTCGGCAAAATCGCCGATTTCCGCAAGCGCAATTTTTCGTTCCTCCACCGGAATACCCAAAATATGCTCGGCAACGTAGAGCAGTGACCGGCGGGTAATAGACGGCAGAATGGTATCGGATTTGGGGGAGACAAGGGTACCGTCTTTGGTGACAAACAGAATATTTGCGCCGCCGGTTTCTTCAATGTAGGTGCGGGTTGCGGCATCCAGATACAGATTTTCATCGTAGCCCTTCGCATGCGCGTCAGAAATTGCGTAAAGACTCATTGCATAGTTCAGCCCTGCTTTGATATGACCGGTTCCGTGGGGCGCAGCGCGGTCATAATCCGAAATACGAATACGAAGCGGAGAAATTCCGCCGTGAAAATATGAGCCTACCGGGGTCGCAAACAAACGGAACTGATACTCTGTCGCGGGTTTTACGCCAATGACTGCATTCATGCCGAAAACATAGGGTCGCAGATATAGCGAACCGCCGCTGTCGGCAGCGGGGATATATTTTTGATTGGCAAGTACCGTTTTGCGGACGGCCTCTAAAAACATTCCCTCCGGCAGGGTCGGTATCATCATTCTTTCGCAGGAGCTTGCCAGGCGCTGCTCATTCAGCTGCGGCCGAAAGCACACAATATGCCCGTCCTTTGTCCGGTACGCCTTCAGCCCCTCAAAACAGGTCTGCGCGTATTGCAGAACACCGGCCGATTCGTTAATTCGAACAGACGCCCGGCAGGTAAGCTTTCCTTTGCTCCACTTTCCTTCTTTGCAGAGGGCAACATATCGCATGGGAAGCTTATGATAAGCAAATCCTTTTACCTCTTTCATGGTAGCACACTTCCTTTCTGATACAAAAACAGGCAAAAACGCCCTTAGAACCGAAAGACGCCTTTGCCTTAATGATTGTTTCACATAATAGCATACACAGAGGGGTTTGTCAATGCGTTTTCTGAATAAAATGCCGGACTATTGCTTTTTCGCCTGGCATATTGCCTTCTTTTTTGAAGTATCGGAAACCGGTGCCAATCGTTTGCGCAGATTCCTGATACATTTTTCATTTTTTCTGTTCGTTCAGATAGGCCTGCAGCCACTCAATAGCTTTGCGGTAGCCCTGCAGCCCAAGCCCCATAAAGGTCTTTTTGCAGGCCATACCGGCGTAGGAGATCTGCCGAAAGGGTTCGCGCCGGCTGATATCCGAGATATGCACCTCCACAGCGGGTAACTGCACTGCTTTAAGCGCATCCAAAATGGCAATGCTGGTGTGGGTATAGGCAGCGGGATTGATAATAATGCCGTCTGCCGTGCCGTAAGCGGCCTGGATTTTATCCACAATATCCCCCTCGTGGTTGGACTGGTAAATTTCTACCTCAATGCCGTTTTGCCGACAGGTCTCCTCCACCAGTGAAACCAGTGCCGGATAGTCCTGCCTGCCGTACAAATCCGGCTCGCGGATTCCCAGCATATTCAGGTTGGGTCCGTTAATCACCATAATTTTCATAACACCGTATCACCTCTTTGGCGACCGCAGCCGGGTCGCCGCTATTTTCTACAGTCACATCCGCAAATTGTCGGTACATGGGCAGACGGCTGGAAAACAACTCTTCCAGTTTTCCCTGCTGGGAAAGGGGTCTGCCCTCTGTCGCAAGCAGGGCAAGCTCTCGCTGCAAAAAGACAATGGTTCCGTTTTGATGAAGTGCCGCATAATTTTCCGGCCGGGTCACGACTCCGCCGCCGGTAGCCAGCACCAACCCGGATTGCTTGCCCAGGCGGGCGATTACTTCGCATTCTTTGCCACGAAACGCCGATTCCCCGTAACGGGTCAGAATTTCCGGTATCGGCATGCCCAGCTCTTTTTCCATCTCGGTATCACTGTCCGCAAACTGCCGACCTAGCAACTGAGCGCAGTATCTGCCCACCGTGCTTTTTCCGCTGCCCGGCATACCGATCAGCACCAGGTTTTGCTTGCGTCGCTGCAGCGTATGCACCGCCTGCCAGGTACGCAAAGCCGAAATAGACTTTCCCGTAAAAAGTTCCGCGGCGCAGCGGGCCTGCTCCGCCAGCATATATAGCCCGCTCATGGACGGAATACCCAGCGCATTGGCCTGCAAAACCAATGCGGTTCGCACCGGGTTGTAGATGATATCCAGTACCCCTCGGCACGCTGGAAATCGGCGCAGCTCCAGCGGAGAAATACCGGTATTGGGGTACATACCCACGGGGGTGGTATTGACAATCAGGGCGGCATCTGCATGCCGATCCAGATTTTGATAATTGTTCTCACCGGTACGGGAGATGACCGTCACCTGCCCTGCCCCAAGCTTTTTCAGCACATGCTGCACGGTCAGGCTGGTTCCCCCACTGCCCAGCACCAGACATTTTTCGTTCTTGACGGCAAACCCGCTTTTTCGCACCATCCCCTCAAAACCGGCGGCGTCGGTGTTGTCGCCGTACAGGGTACCGTCCCCGCGACGAAGCAGGGTGTTGACACTGCCGATTGCCCTCGCCGCAGGGGAGAGCTCATCACACATCTCATAGGCGATTCGCTTATAGGGTATGGTAACATTCAGCCCGCAGTAGACATCTGAACGGAAAAACTGCCGTATTTTCTCGGGCGGAATCTCAAATAACTGATAACCGTAATCGGCAAACAGGGCATGCAGCTCCGGCGAGTAACTGTGACCCAGCTTTTCACCAACCAAACCGTACATCAGACCACCTCGCTGTAGCTGCCGAGATACTGAAAATTATCCGAGATCATGTTTAGATCGTGGATCATACGGGTAAACTCCGGCGAATAGATCGAGGTCTGCAGGTCAAGGTAGAACATAAACTCAAAATCCCGATCCGGCAGGGGACGGCTTTCCAGCTTAATCAGGTTCAGACCCAGCGCATTAAACCGGGAGAGTACCCGGTACAGCGAGCCGGGGCGGTGAGGCAGAATGATCATCAAACTGGTCCGGTCGGCACCGGGGTAGATTTCCGGATTTCTGGAGATACAGATAAAACGGGTATAGATCTGTTTGATATCCTGCAGCCTTGTGCCGGGCTTTGCCGGCAGATTGTGGTCCAGCTTTATCCGAGCGCTGCGTACAATACGAAAATTGTAACGGCGTATCAGGTCGTATACCTGGGTGACGGAACCGACGACGCTATTTTCCAGCGGCAGAATGCCGTACCGGCAAAGCCCGTTTTCAATGGCGGAAAAAACATTGTCGAAGCTTTTAAAATACATGATCTGCGGACTGGCAAATATTTTTTCGCACGCCAGCTGGGAATATGCCCCCGCTATCCCCTGACAGGCCACCCGGGCAGCGGACGGAAATATCTGCGGCGTTTGGATAATCGCGGTTTCAATCTCCTGCTGCAGGGCGATGTCCTTGGGGTCAAGGGCACTTTGATGGCTGCGGCTGAGCTCGAATATGGTGGAGTAGAGTGCGTAGCCGTACTGCTCCAGCTCCGGGGGCAGCTTGGCGGCAAGCTCCGCCAGCTTGTCGTTTTCCCGGGCGACATCCAGTATGGGCAGATTCTGCTCCTTTTTCAGCTGCCCGATCCTGCCGGCAATCTCCATCCGCCGGGCAAACGCCTGCAGAATGGTATCGTCAACAACATCTATTTCTTTTCTCAATTCGGCCAAGGTCATTTTACAGTCGTTCCTCCCGTGAATCAAGACGGTTATTTTTTGTCTTTTCTCGCGCCTAACAGTGCGTCGTAAATAGCAATGGCCGTGGCAGCCTCCACACACGGTACCGCCCGTGGTACAATGCAGGGGTCGTGTCTGCCGTGAACCGACAGCTTTTCATTTTCCAGCCGGGTGAGCGAGACCGTATCCTGCTCTCTACCAATTGACGGGGTGGGCTTGAATGCCGCACGAAATACAACAGGCATTCCGTCGGTAATACCTCCCAGTATGCCGCCTGCGTGATTGGTTGCCGTACAAACTTTACCGTCCCCCATCCGGAACGGGTCGTTGTTTTCACTGCCGCGCAGCCTTGCCGCACCAAAACCGGCACCGAATTCCACCCCTTTTACGGCGGGGATGGCAAACAACGACCCGTTCCGGATGGGGNNAAACACCAGCCGGGCAATCCGATTTTCCATACCGTCCAGCATGGGGTCGCCCAGTCCCGCCGGTACCCCAATAGCGGCGCATTCCACAATACCGCCTAACGAATCCAGCTCTGTCTTTGCCTGTGCGATTGCCTGCCGCATTGCCGTACCGGCGGTTTGCTCCAGTACCGGGAAAGACCGGCTGCCCGCCAGGGCAAGAGTTTGGGCATCTACAGAAACCGGATTGTAGCAGGTGTCCGGAACACCGGCAAGCTCGGCAATATGAGCGCCGATACGAATGCCCTCCTCTGCCAGCAGCTGCAGACAGATGCCCCCCGCAATACATAGCGGTGCGGTCAATCTGCCGGAAAAATGCCCTCCACCTGCCGCGTCCTGATAGCCGCCGTATTTTACCCCAGCTGTATAATCCGCATGGCCCGGACGGGGTGTTTCCCGCAGATTGTTGTAATCAGGGGGACGGGTATCTGTATTACGGATAATCACGGTAAGGGGTGCGCCGCAGGTATACCCGTCACAAAGCCCGCACAGAATTTCCGGGTGGTCCGCCTCCGTACGGGGGGTCGACCATTCCCCGTTGCCGGGTGCCCGCCGGTTAAGAAAGGCCTGCAATGCGACCAGATCCAGTTTATGCCCTGCAGGCAGACCGTCCACGGTCACCCCGATGGCGTCCGCATGGGACTGTCCGAAAACCGTCACGGAGAATTCGCCATTCCAGGTGCTGCTCATTTACACATCCCTCCAAATTGTTTTAAAACGTGCCAGCTCATCCCAAAAGCCGGGATAGGATTTATTGACCGCCTGAGCACCGGTCACTGTCACCGAACCGGCACACCCTGCCGAGGCAACCGCTGCCGCCATGGCAATGCGGTGATCCCCCATAGCGTCCACCGTGCCACCGGACAGCTTATCGCGTCCGGTGATCACCAGACCGTCCGCAGTTTCCTCCACCCTGCCGCCCAATGCGTTTAGCATGACGCGCACCGCCGTCAACCGGTCGGATTCCTTCATCCTCAACCGGCTCGCACCGGTAATCACAGAAACACCGGGGCGAAGCGCCGCCACCGCGGCCAGGACCGGCACCAGATCCGGCACCTGTCGGGCATCCACTGTGGCAGAGCACCCGCTGCCGGGCTTTGCCGTAAAGCAGGTGTCCGTTCCGGTAATCTGCGCACCAAAGCTTTGCAAAATGCGGCATATTGCCCTGTCTCCCTGCAGAGAATCTGACCGCAAACCGTCAACGGTTACACCCGCCCCCCCGATAGCACCCGCGCAAAGCCAGGGGGCTGCATTGGACCAATCCCCTGTTACACGGGCTATGCCCGAGGTGTGATAGCCGCCGGGTAAGATATGCCAACAGCGACCTTTGGCTGCAGTTTCCGAGGAAATCGGCACGGAAAATTCTGTCAATACCTGTAAGGTCATTTCAATATAGTCTGCCGATTCCACCGGCGGGGTTACCTCTAACCGGCTCTCCCCTGCCAGCAGCGGCAGGGCGAATAACATGCCGGATACAAACTGAGAGGATATGTCTCCCGGCAGGAAATATTGACCGGGCAGAAGCTGACCCGAAATGCGCAGCACCCCTGTACTGTCGCAGGGCTGAATTTGACAGCCACCTTTTTCCATCTCCCGGATAAGCGGGTCTAAGGGTCGCCGAGGCAGACGACCTGCCAGCTGCAACCGGGCTGTGATACCCAGCGCGCCAATCACCGGCAGTAAAAAACGCAGGGTAGTGCCGCTTTCGCCACAGTCAAGGGTGCAGTGCTGCGGCAATTTTTCCCGTAGGATCGGCCGGATACACATCCATGGACCGTCCCGCTCTATACCTGCCCCCAAACCCTGCAGACAGCGAACCGTCGCCAGAATATCCTCTGAGCTGCCGTCACAGTACAGTTCTGTGGGCTGCGAAGCCAATGCCGCGCAAATCAGCAGACGATGCGCCTGCGACTTAGAGGGAATCGCCGACAATCTGCCGGAAATTGCGCCCGGCGCAACGGTCACATTCATATCAATAGCCCATCCTTTCTCGGGTACTGAGGATGCTTCAGGATTCCAAGCCCTTTGCGATCCAATCCGGCAGCTCTTCTACGGGTACATTGTGCAGACGGCTGGCGCCCCACTCAGTGGGGATCACCAATGTCAGGGTATCTCCCAACCGTTTCTTGTCCGAAAGCGCCTTTTCGTATAGCTGCGGTACCGTGTACTCCGTCCTGCAGGGCAGGTGGTATCGTTCCAATAGTGCGGACAGCTTTTCCGGCACTTCCGGCAGGCAAAGATTCTTTTTGACGGCTGCTCTGGCAATAACCATCATACCCATGGCAACCGCCTTGCCGTGGGAGATACCGTAGCCGCTGCAGACCTCGATGGCATGCCCCACCGTGTGCCCCAAATTCAGCATTCGGCGAGTACCTGTATCATACTCATCCTCTATCACCGCATCACGTTTCATGGCAACGCAGGCGGCGATAATCTCCTCCGGCGCCGCGCGGAAATTCTCCGCTGCAAGCTTCTCCAAAAGAGGCTTGCTGTTCAGCAGCCCGTATTTGATCACCTCCGCGCAGCCATCCGCGAAAATCTCATCCGGCAGGGTGGCCAGGGTATCGGTATCGCATAGCACACCGGTCGGCTGGTAAAAAGCGCCCGCCAGGTTTTTGCCGTTCTGCAGGTCTATCGCCGTTTTGCCCCCTACCGAGGCATCCACTGCCGCAAGCAGGGTGGTGGGTAACTGAAGCCATGCAATACCCCGCAAGAAACTGGCTGCGGCAAACCCGGTCAGATCTCCGACCACACCTCCGCCCAGGGCAACCAATAAATCCCCGCGGGTTAGATGCTCTGCGGCTAAAAATTCCAGCAGTTCCAGCCAGGTCTTACCGTTTTTGGATGCCTCTCCGGCGGGAAAAACAAAGGTTGAAACCGTGAACCCGCCATTTTTCAGGCTTTTCTCTGCCTTTGCAAGATACAGCGGTGCCACATTGGTATCGGTTACAATTACTCCGTGACGGCCATTGACCAGCCCGGCAGCACGGGCTCCCAGTGCCTGCAACAAACCGGAGCCGATTTCCACATCATAACTGCGGGATGCAGTTACAGTGACGGTTGTCATACGCCATCTACCTCCTCCTTGACTCGTCGGCCATCCTCCAGCAGGGCACGCAAAGCAGACGCGTCGTCTGATTTGCGTGCCTCCCGATAGGCCTGTAAATGCTTGATCGAAATACACAGCTTCTCTGTCAGGTTATCCTTATTTTCTAAAAACAGTTCTGACCACATATCGGGGTTCAGACATGCCACACGGGTAAGATCCCGACAGCTTCCGGCGAAAAGCCGTTGTGTTGCCGCGCCGTGGGGCTTTTGATATACGTGTTGGATACCCGCTCTTACCGTTTTTCATTCTGATCATACATCCTTTCCCGAAACAGAAAAACAGAATGCTCTGTCTTTCAGTATACAATAAATAGGGAAAAATGAAAAGCTTTCTATTCTACAAGATTCGGACTTTTCACCCGTTTTGCGGAACAGTATTCGGATAAAATAGATGTTTTTTCCCACCCCGATATTGGCACGTCGGTATGGATCAGATCCCTTTTATCTTTCCTATTCCTCCTCCGTCAGAATATTCTGCCAGAATTTGCTTTTTTCCGTTTCTTTCATGTTGGCGTAGGTCAAAATAAAGAAGCTTCGGATGATTTCTTTTTCGCTGGTGACGCCGAGATTGCGAATAGTCTTCAGCCCGTCCGTTTTAATCAGTTCTGCAACCTTATCCAGTGTTATGGCACCGGCGCGGTGCAGCGCATTGGAAGCACGGACGGAAGGGTTCATCTCATCCACTGAAAAATGAGCCATCTTGTGATAATAGGGAATGGAGACGGTTCTGCCGGGGTACAGATATTGCAGCATATAGTATGCCCCTTTCTGTTCCGCAGCCTCTTTCAGTTTTTCGGCAACTGTTCTGATATCCATAAAAAAACACCTCATTTTCCGGTTAATAAGTTTCATTTCTCCCAGAAAACAGGTGCAAAAAATCCAGTCTTCGCAGGCTGGTTATACCTATCGTACAAGCTTTGGCACCTTTCTCTCTGGGAGGTAGCCGGACGGTCAACGGGCTTGTCCCTCGCGTCTCTCTTA
>DCHC01000008.1 GCA_002314755.1 Faecalibacterium sp. UBA1762
ACACACAATTTCGGACTTGACTAAACTCCCGCTGGAGCAAATCCTACGGGAGAGCGGTATGTCTGAGGCGACATTTTATAGAAGATTGCGGGAATACAGACTGGTTAATGACAAGAAGTAGCTCTCAAAAGGTGTACCTTTTGAGAGCTACTTACATGCATCTATCATACTCTAAACCCATAGCTTTTTCAAGGGGTTTTCAATTTTTTTATCAAAAATCTTGAAAAGTCAAATATTATTTCATTCCAACCGGAAATTATCAAAAGGTACGCCTTTTGATAATACTATAGTTGGAAATCGAAGGCGGAAAAGGTCTCATGCGGTTTGGTAGTACTTTTTTCGACTGTTCTTCTTGTTTTTGCCGTTACTATTGTTAATTTTGGGGCTTAATTCATAGGAGGATAAACAATGGGACTCGCAATTGGGATAGACTTGGGAACTACATATTCTGCCGTTGCTATTATGCAAGAGGACGGGAAACCAACAATAGTGCCAAATATTGAAGGTCAAAATATAACTCCGTCGGTGATCTTGTTTCCAGATGCTTCGAGCGGGTCAGATGAGCCGCTTGTTGGCGACATGGCGAAACATTCAGCTGTAACGGCTCCATTAGATGTTGTTCAGTTTGTAAAACGTCAAATGGGCGATCCAAATTGGAGGTTTGAATCAGCAAACGGTCATTCATACACCGCTGAGGAAGTATCTGCAGTCATTTTAAAAAAGCTAAAAAATGACGCCGAAATTGCACTTGGTCAGCCCATTGTGAGCGCTGTAATTACCGTTCCCGCATATTTTGATGATGCAAGAAGGACTGCAACAAAGCAAGCAGGACAAATTGCGGAGTTAAAAGTGCTTAGAGTTCTTAATGAGCCAACAGCTGCCGCAATGTCATATGGACTTAGTCAGAAGAAAAATCCAACATCTCTGCCAGGTTTCAATTTAACACTGTCCCCCATAGACCGATGACCTATCAGGGCTGTCGGTCTTTTTTTATGCTCAAAATCAAGAAAGGAAGTGTTGCCCCATGACAAATCTCGAGCGGTATGTACTGTTCTGCTTCGTTACACAAGAAAACCCGCAAATTCAGTATGGATGCTTCATCAGCCGTACAGAATCTGCGGGTACCGCGGCACCACAACGCCATGACTAATTTGACTATATTACATGATTCTACCGTTTTCTTGACAGATGGCAATTCAAAAATCCGGTAGTTTCATCCGGAAATTGTTTTAAAAAATAACCGTCTCAGTGTGATAGTATGGTTTTATTCATCGCTGTTCTCCGTCAGGATATCCTATCGACAGCTTATTTTGACCATATCATTGCGGTAGATACCAATAGAGTTTCTTTGATTGCGTTTCCATTTGTCAGGAGCGACCACAATTTTGTCAGTACGGTCAGAAAGATAGGAGCCCCACCAGGAAAATGTGCTATTTGACAAAATATAATGCTTGCATTTTGACATAAGAATCAGAGCTTCAGCATCACTTATTCCATCCACAAATACGGAACCGTCCGGAATATAGGGCTTTTGTTTTACCGCGGCAATATCATTTGTAAAAATGATAAACCTTGGATTTTGTATCCTGTCATAGATGTAGCTTATCGCTTTTTGGTAGTAGCGGTCTGTACACACATGAAGAAATCGGTTCCTTGGTTTCAGATAATCCCCAAGCCGGATATGAATCGCAACCGTATTTCCGTTTTCTATCTCGCTTAGTAATTGTAATGCCGTTACGGATAACGGCTTCTTTAGAGTATACTGTTCTTTAATTTTTTCTGATACCTCTAAAAAATAACTTTCACTTTGAAAATAGCCATAGATATGATTGTCCTTTTTCCCGGATTTGCGTAAAGGATAGTAGTAAGAGTCAAAATTAAAGTACAAACCGTTGCGGATACAATGATAATAGACGCCGCTGCCGATTTTATCACGGTTGATTACTCTGATCAACCTTTGAAAAATACGGTATACTTTTCTTTTACGGATTAAGCGCGTACTGTTACAGGTATCGGTTTGGTCGTACTTCAGGTTAAAACAGCAGATTGACGGTTGTCTGTCACCGTAATAGCCTGTCTCCAAATAGAGCGTATCATTCATTTGGCTGGCTAAATGAAAGGCGAACGCGTATTGAAAAAGCTGGTTTCCCAATCCACCCATTAGTTTGCACTCAATCATCAGCTTTCGGTCTCCTTAATAATTCCAGAATAGTTTTTTTGTAAAAGAAGAGGGTTAGAACAGCATAAACGATTGTAAACAAGAGCCACCCAAATAACCAACTGGAAGTTGCAGACATCGCGAAAAAGACAATGATTAACCAAAAGATGTATACATTATTTCTTAACACACTGCATCCGTAGTTGGCTTTAAAATACGCAGAGCAAAGCGTAAACCAAACAAAAAACATGATCACGGTAGCGACAGAAAGGGAAACCGTGGTTTTAAAAAACCTGTAAGCAAAGGTATTAGCCACAGTAGTAGTGACCAATACAGCAATCGTTTGCAATAAAAACGTTTTTTCTTTTCCCTCAATTTTAAAGCAATTGTGATACACAAGATCTATTAAGGCAGATAGCAAAACCCCGGGGATTATGATTCGGAATACCGGCAAAGACGCAGAATAGCTTGGGAAAAGCCATTTTACGATTGGGCAAAGCGGGAAATAAAAGATCAGCATGCCGAAAAGAAGGATTGTCATCTTTGGCATTACCATATTCAGCGTATACGATACCGCGTCATTTTCCAGCTTTTTCAGGTTCGGGTACAAGACCACAGACAGAGCAGTGGTCAGCGCAGTAAATAAAGAGGCAATATTATATGAGAATGCGTACACACCGTATTCCGATGGCGTAAAGCAAGCACTTACAAATTGGCGGTCGATATTCAGCAGGACGGTCGTACATAAACCTGACAGCAGCAGAGGAATGCCCAATTTGAAATAAACCCACGCCTCTCTTCGTGAAAGACCGGAGGTTTTGGTAAACACAAGGTCATTAAAAGTTACCAGATATGTTAAGGAAACAAGAACTGCAATCAAAAACAAAAAACAAACAAAGGGACGATAAGTCAAAACACGGCCGCTTTTTACTGAATAAGCATATATTGATAGAATGCCGCCAACAGTCAGAGCTGTCTGAAGTAAATTGATATTAGAAAATACTCCAAAGCGACAGGTAATCTGGGCGATATATTCAAAGTAGGTAATCGCGTTTTTCCACAAAATGTAAAGGAACAATAGAACAAATATGAACTTAATTTCGCCCTTTAAAAAAAACAGAGCAAGGATACTGCCTACTATGGAAATAATCAGTTCCATTCTAAGCAAAAAACGGAATATGCCGCTGAAATACGGTTTGCTTAAATCCGCGTAATTTTTACCGCCGTATTTCAGATAAATTCCGTCAATAAAACCGAAATGAAAAATTCCGGCGTAAACAGCATACAGGGTAAAAATCCTGTAGTAGCCGTAATCCTCGGTTCCGATCATCTTCGGAATGAAAAAACTGACTGCGACGCCCGACGCCAATTTAAAGATATTGCATAGGATCACCTTAAGCGATCCGTTTAATATTTTTTTGCTTTCCATCACGTTTCATATTATAGTAGGAAAAAAACAATCCAACCAAAGGATAGAACAGTCTTCCTTCGTATAATCCCTCAATTGATATCAGATTCAACAAATACACGGCAACTGTTGCGAACGCAAAGAACGAAAATTTATCCTTTTTGATTGCGCCAACAAAAAATATAATCAAGGTAATCAAGTATTGAACGGATACACACGCCAACCCCCAAATACCCTGTTTCAAGAGCGTATCCAAATAGAAATTATCGTACGACCACATTATTCTGTACCACCAGGAGGTTCCATTACTTACATAATAGTAAGAATAGGGGGTGTAGCATCTGCCCAGGCCGAATAATGTCTGTTCTCCAAGCATATTTTTTACTCTATCATACAGGTTTAATCTGTAATAATAGGTTGACTGACTGTCGTTTTTTACAGACGCATAGTGAAAGAAGATTTCAAGAAAATTATTCCAAAGCCCGACAATGACATCAACATTCAAAAAATATAAAACAAGGCACCCCGCACCGGCGAGGCAGAATGCCCCGAGAAATATTTTTTGTGATATCTTATCCAGTTTAAACAAGTATAACAGGTGAAGGACACCGGCAAAGAATATGGCTGCCTTGGATAGTGTAAACAGAATGGCTATATCCAGAAAGGAGATTATCAGGATGTACGCCACATTCTTTTTGCCAAACGGATCCCGGTTTATCAGGGTCAGCTTATAAAAGCAGATCGAAACGATAAAAGTCAGATAAATACCAAATGAAATGGCGTTCCCAAGACTGGAGCTCAACCGATGTAAGCCCCAACGGACGGGGCCGCTTGAGGCCGATATTTGATATTCCCCGGTATAATTATCTACCAGGGAGAAAATATTAAAACCAAATAATTGTGAAAAAGATGTAACGGCCAGCAAAATGCCGGAGATGAAAAATATGTTTAGGACAGTATTGCGTTTTTCATCGGTATCCAGCATGATGATGTAATAGATAATCATCAAATACCGAATGCTGATATAGTGCATTGCGCCGGTTGTCAACAGTTCACCGTTCGCGATCATCGGAACAATAAACGTGCCGAGAGCCAAAACACTGATCAGCACCCTTGTCTTTGTAAACCGAAAGCTTCGTATCTGATCAGAGAAGATCAGCGTAACAAAGGCAAAAAGCACCAGAAATCTGCCCGCATAGATATTTTTAATCGTACAATATTGCGGAAGAATCGGATAAAGGAACGAGAAAAAATAGAGGTAAATATCCGAAAAAGTTTTTCGCTTTAAGTTTGTCAGTATCTTCATTTTTACTTTCTGTCAATCCGATTATCAGTGTAAATAATCTATAGGCTTTGCGATGCAGATCAGTGCATCGCAATCTTCATATTTACGAGAATGAACCGTATCATAACTTGATTTTCTGTAAGTAAGGACCAACAGCTTTTTTGCAGGCTGTCCGTTGTCATACAAGACAGTATCTGTATCCGTGATGACCGAATTAAAACCGTGCTTTTTTACATATCTTCCCAAGTTTTTTCTCAAAACAAGATCTGCGCCATCGGCAAATGCGGTATAGATTTTCGGGTCAAACAAATCAAAAACGATGGGCAGCGCAGCAGCAAGAAGAAGGCAAAAAGACAAGCAGATATAGTTGACGGTTTTAGATTTCTCACTTATTTTAACCATGTCGGCAGAACCTTTGTCAAACAAAAAACTATATCTACCGTAAAAGTCACGGTTCATTTTTTTAACAATGTGTTCTCCCAATGATTTATGACACTGTTTTGCCAGTACGGGGCTTGTAATCAGGACAGATAAATGAAATACTTTTCCGTAATCCTCATAGACCTGTGTTTCACAGGTCAGTGCTCGGAAATCCCGTGAGGAATAGCTATTTTCACCTGCAACATCTTCCATAACACTGTTGAAATAATCCGCATATTCCCGCAGAGAGGACTCACTGATAACGACACCAACCACCTGCTCACTGGCCCAATCACTGATGTTTGGATCACTGGCAGAAAAGTTAAAACTGACCTGATATTGCTCGGTTTCCCCGCCGGGTATCTTCCACAGACAGACAAGCGCTGCAATACACAGCGCAACCACCGTCGGGAGATATCTGATATAACAGTTAATCAAATCGGGAAGGGCGTATCTTTTATTGGTATATTTTCTCACCTGTATAGTATTCTCCTGTATCTTTTAATGCCTGTCTGATCGCAGACAGCTTTTCGTACCCATATTTTGTATCCGGTTCAAGGTAGCCGCCTTCAGCCCACTCGTTCCATGCAAAGAAAAACATAAAATCTCTGTGGTAAACGTCTTTTGTTTTCTGAATCAATTTGGTCATATACTCCTGAAATAATTTGGAGTCATAGCCCTCTATGACAGACCCGCCCTTCTCCCGTCTGGGCGTATTATCCCAATCAACAAAACCGCATGGAACACTGTTACCTGAAACCGGAGGAGTATTAAGAATATAATTCCAGATATCGCGATAGTTGTATTTCTTCAGTAAATCAGGATTACCGATGTTCATTTTATATTTGTACGAAAAAGATTTGAGACATCTGAAGGCGTGCCGAAATAACCCCGGAATCTTTGATTTCATAAATGTTCTGGCATATAACGGCTGATATTCAATGTCATAATCAAAGAACAGCCCTTCCCGATAATCCTTTAGATCGTATGCCAGCGATTGATAGGCAAATTCTATTCCGGCGAATCCGTCGGTTATCGCCCGTTCCCGGAAGAATGCCATCATCTCTTTTATACAGGGAATAATTTCCGGCCGGTATATAACCAGCAAAGGCTTGTTACCGTTTTTGATATACCGCTCATCCGAAAAGAACGGCTTGAAGTATTGATAGTGCTCCTCCCACTCGTTTCGGTTCCCGTATTTTTGTTCGATTAATATTTTGTCCTTATTGGAAACCCATGCGTTGGTCCAGTGCTCGTTTGCCCAACACAGACAAAACGGCATGTTCAGGGTTCTGTCGCGCAAAAAATTTTCGACCGGTTTTTCCAAAAGCTTTTTCCCGCTAAACCAGTAATGGTAAAAGCAAAAGCCGTATATGCCATATTCCTTTGCCATTTGACATTGCCGACTTAAGGTCTTGTTGTCATCCAGCAAACAGTAGTAGTTCCCGTCTAACGGAATTCTCGGCTGATTATGCCCAGGGTATAGGGGCCTCGCTTTTTTGACATTTGTCCATTCGGTAAAACCCTTACCCCACCATTGATCGTTTTCCGGTATGGTGTGAAATTGGGGTAGATAAAAAGCGATAATCTTCATATTAACTCTTTCGTTTTTCTTTAGATGCAGCGCATAAAGATTCCTTATATGTTAACTGTTTTTCAAATTCCTCGGCTAACTTCCGACCGATTTCATTCCATTCAAAGCTATCACCGAAATGCTTGTACATGTTGTCCCCTATGGCATTTAACTCAACATCTGGGATTGTTCGGTCAATGATCAACAGCTGTTTTTTCAAATAATCATCGTCGTTCTCAATCACAAAACCGCAGTCATCTGTGTCAATGTATTCCTCGATTACTCCGAATTTTGTTGTCAGCACTGGTTTGCGGAATGCGGCAGCCGTAAAGGCGACGCCGCTCATGGAACCGTCCCGATACGGCAGAATAATCAAGTGTGATTTTGTAACGAGAAAATTAAAAAGGTTATTATCTATGAGGCCGGGAATATAAAGCAAATTTTTACAGCAGCTCATCATCTGTTCTACTCTGTCAAAATCCGGATAATGGCCGACTATTTTACCGGCGATGATCAGCAAAGACCCGGTGGAATCCAATGCGTCATGCCAGCACCGAACCAGCCGGTCAACGCCCTTATCCGGATCTATTCTGCCGATGAAAAGATAGATGCGTCGGTATTTGGAGATCGTGTTTACCAAATTGGCATCAACGGTTTGCTCTGTAAAGGAGAAATCCTGATGATGAAAATTGCCATGGTGTTGGATAACCACTTTCGGATATTCCTCCGGAAACAATTTTTTAAAAGTTTGTTTCATTTTGAGGCCATGGACCTCTATCACATCAGCAATATGATATAATTTTTGAAAAGCAGGTAGGTTTTTTGTCCCACTGGAGTGAGGAAGAATATTGTGTGCTTTCAATGAAAACACTTTACATTTTTTCTTCAAAATCTTGAAAAGTACCGCATCTATTCCGTACAAGATAGGCCACTCGACGTGTATAACATCGAATTGCTGTCGGCTTGCCAACAGAATTATTTTGGCGTACGCATACATATATTCAAAGCCTTTTACTACATTTTGTAAGCTACGGTTTTTTATCCGGTCAGAGAACTTGTAAAACCAGTTCCGGATTTCAAAATGCACCGGTTTATCAACGGAACAATGATAGGAGGAAACCAGCGTGATATTGGCGGCACCGGAAAGACCGGATACCAATCCGATAGAATATAGATACAAGCTGGTTCCGTTGGTACACCTTGAGTCGATATATAGAATAGTCATTGTTTGGCCATTTCTCCCTAAACATCCGGTTATTTCCGAACGCAAACTAAATACATCACGCTATTTTTATACGCCAAAAATCATACCGCTTTTTGAAATTATTGTCAATAATAGGCAACGGATTTGGTTGCACTCAATTAAAATATTGCTTCATTTTCTTTTTTGACTTATAATAAATGTAATTCTTTTTTGCCAATTCAGATGCAACTAAATAAAGATGCCGAAGGGAGAACCTTACACAATGCTTGCGGCAAGCCTGTCAAAAAACAAATATCAAACGCCTGTTTTGCGGTTTTGCAAGGTATTACACTTTGGATGCAGTACAGTTTCTTTCCTCTTTGCGTGGCTAATTTTTCGATGCTGCCCCCTGTCTTCCCTTCAAGAACCGGAAGAATTAAGATACGGGCTTTATGCTGTCGTAGTATATGCATTCCTACTGTTATTCTTTAATCGGGTCTACAATTCCTATCTTCTTGGCTATTTTCGCACTGGCACGATTGTCTGCTTTCAGCTATTGTCGCAATTTTTTTCAGTATGCGTCATCTATTTGCTCTCGGCACTCAGTTGGTTACAGTTGCGAAGTCCTGTTGCCTTTGGATGGATGCTTCTTTTTGACGGTTTGTTCGACTGGATTTGGAGCTATAGCGTGAGCCGACTTTTTTTCAAAATAGTACCCCGAAAAAGCAGTATTCTGCTGTTTGGGGATTATGCGGTTGGAAAAGAAGAGGACAAAATTCTAGAAAAGCCCATAGGACGCCTATACTCAATTGATAAAAAAATGTTTTGCACAGCAGCTGTCCTGCCAGAGGTAATCTGTGAACTGAAGCATTTTGACGCTCTTTTTGCCGTAGGTCTGTCGCCGGATTGTATGAGCGTTCTGTCACAGTATTGCGCTAATAACCATATTTGCGGTTTTTTCAACCCCAGTGTAGGAGAAATCATTTTACACGGTTCCTATCACATCCAGTCTTTTCACAATTCTTTTTTCTATGTGTCCGAAAAGGTTGATAAACCGGAATTTTTCTTTTTAAAACGGCTATTCGATATCCTTTTTGCTGCGATAGGTCTTATTGTTTGCAGTCCTCTTATGCTGGTAACGGCCATTTCAATCATGGTCTACGACGGTGGACCGGCAATCTACAAACAACCCAGATTGACGCGGGGCGGCAAAGTTTTCACCTTATATAAATTCCGTAGTATGTGTGTCAATGCGGAAAAAAACGGAAAGCCGATTTTGTCAACAGGGAGAAATGATGATCGGATTACCCCCATCGGGCGCTTTATTCGTGCGATCCGAATTGACGAGCTTCCTCAACTGTTAAATATCATGAAGGGGGATATGACCTTCATCGGGCCACGACCGGAACGGCCGGAAGTAGCTGCACACTACGGTGAAGTTCTGCCGGAGTTTAAACTACGTTTGCAGGTGAAGGCCGGTCTTACCGGGTATGCACAGGTATACGGAAAATACAATACTTCCCCTGAGCAAAAATTAAAATTTGATTTGATGTATATCAACAATATGAGTCTGCTGACGGATCTTCAGTTATTATTCGCAACTGTAGGCGTTCTTTTTAATCGCGAAAGCACAGAGGGTTATCAAAATAAAGATTACCGTTACCTCTGCCGGAAGAAAAAACAGTAACACTGACAGATTGTTGGCTTCGTTACAGCATAAAACTTTTATTCACTTTATCGGGTAACAAGGAGTTTCCGTATGTTGGTCAGCGTGATTATGCCCACCTATAATTGTCAGGACTTCATTACTCAGGCGTTGGATTCTGTTCTGAGACAGTCTGTTACCGACTGGGAAATACAAATTGTTGATGACTGCAGTACGGACTGTACTGCTCAGGTAATTCAACCGTATTTAGACAGTAATCCAAATATTCATTACCGCATACTACCGCAAAACAGCGGACCGGCGGCTGCACGAACAGAGGCAATCAGGCACGCAACCGGGAAATATATTGCATTTTTGGACAGTGACGATATTTGGTCGCCGGACAAACTGGAAAAACAGATTGCTTTTATGCAGAAAACCGGTGCAAAATTCAGTGCAACAGGCTATAGCCTGATGGATGTTGACGGCAACGGGTTGCATATCGCGCTGCTACCGCCCGAAAAAACCGATTATAAAAAAATGATTTGTTGCTCAAACCCAATCGGAAATCTCTCGGTCATGTACGATCAGTCATCTCTCGGTAAATTTGAAGTTCCACCCATCAAAAAGCGAAACGATTTTGCCTTATGGTTGCAAATTCTGAAGAAAACAGACTATTGTTTCGGAATGCAGGAGCTTCTTGGAACATATCGGGTAGGTCGTGCTGATTCCGTATCCTGCAACAAATTGAAACAGGCAAAATATCACTGGCAACTGTACCGCAAGATTGAACGGCATTCTCTGTTAAGAAGCGGGTTTGAGATGTGTTGCTGGGCATTTGTAAAAGAAACCGGTATCGGTTTAAAAAAGATAAAAATATAATGCATATATATTATGATACTTTCCGGCACAAACTTGACCCGTTAAATAAACTTTTACACACTCGAAGAGGAATACTCCCTTACTCTATCCGGATGACCGGAATGTCGCATTCCACCCTGCCGCAGCTTTGAGCAGAGACATTGCATACACCGCTATAGGTATTGTCCGACAGGGTGATATCATCCATATGGCTTAGCTGTGCCACCGTGCCGCTGCCGGAAAAGCTGCACTGCTGCAATGTTATACCCCTGTGGTAGTAATTATCCTCTGGGGTGAAATCAGCAAAGGTTTCGCATCGAATGCGTGGAACTGTCCCGACATGGTCAAACCGGCAAGCTTCGATCAGCATATCCTGCACCGGACCGGATTCCATCCAGTAGTTGGTGTCTCCGGTGAAAAGCAGAGCGGTTTCGGCGTTGCCGAAAACGCAGCTGCGCACCACGGTTTTGCTGCGGCTTTGCAGCCGCATGGTGCCCCGGAAGCTGCCGAACACACAGTCGGTCATCAGAATTTCCGGCTGCGCGGACAGATTTTCCACCGTGTCGCCCTCCTCAACGGCAGAGGTATCCCCCTCCACCGTGAAAAGGTAGGTCTTGGTCTTCTCATCCAAAACAATATCGGTCACCGCCAGTCGGGTGACTGGATGCAGGGTGCGACCGCGAGTGATTCCTATGGTATCGCCGGGGCAGAACAGCTTCATGCCCGACTTCAGCCCGGAAGCGCTGCTATATAGCACCAGATGACGGTCATCCGCAACCTGCTTGACGGTATAATAGTTGTTATGAATATTGACGGTGTCGTCCAGCAGTCCCTCCATGTGGCAGTTGCGGATCATGACCTTGCCTGCACAGTTGAAAAGATGAATGCCGTCGGCATTGTTCGCCACCAGCCTGCCGTTGCCGTCCACATTGCGCAGAATGTCAAAGCCGTCTACCGTCAGATTGCGGCAGTGCATTCCGCATAGGCCCATGGCAGCGCCGCAGATCAGCAGGCAGCTTTGCAGGGTAAAGTCCTCGCAGCCGATGACGATAAAGGTATTTTTATCTCTTACCTCGTGGGTAATGAGAAGAGCGTTATTGCCACCGTTGGTCTCCCATTGGGCGGGAAAATCCCCGCGCACCACCAGCGCATCCCCTTCTTCATAGACCTTCAGATGCCGGATCGGCAAAGGCGGGTTATCTCGGCTGAAGATTTCATCGCCGAACAGCCCTAAAATAATGGGATAGCTTTTGCGCTCGGTTCTGTCATACATCCAAAGCAGACAGTCAAACCGATTCAGCCGCTTTTCCCAGCTGTCGCTGACGGCAATCAAGCCGTGGTCCTCCACCCGATATGGAAACCCATCACAGATGCGCAGCCGCAGCTCCCCCGGCAGGCTGTCCATGTAGCAGCTGTGCCCCGCCCTGTCCAGCCGGACATCCAACACATCTGCCTGCGTATAAAAGGGCCTGTCATAGTCTATCTGCAGATTTTTCACGGTGACATTTTTACAGTGCAGCAACACAAAGGGCACGATTCTGCCATGCAGCACCAGTTTGGCGCCGGCAAAATCCAGTACAGTATTCTCAATATTTTCCAGATAAAATGCAACCTGCACACTGTCACCTGCGGCAATGCTGCTTCCCACTGCCTCCGCATTGTCGCAAAAAACCGTATCCGCAAGGGTGATATCCAGCCGGTCGGTTTTGGCGGTATAGACCGTGTTGCTCTGCCATACGGTTCCGATTTTCAGTTCCTGATTCATTGGCTCTGTCCCTCCTGTGTTACTTTTTCTGTACGGTGGATTTTGGATATGAAAACCCTTGATCATTCCTGCCGGTCAATCTTTGCAAAATCACCTATCAGCAGCACCAGCGGATAGTCCCGCACCGGGATATGCTGCAATCGAATTAAACCGTACGGCTCCCTTATCATGCATTCGTCAGGCAGCTCGTACACTGCGCCGTCCATCGGATCGACCAGCCGGATATCGCCGGAAGCATAAAGCTCTAAGCTGACGGAACCGTCATAGCCTTTGACGGTGACCAGGTCCGTAGCGTTCCAGTAAGCAAAAGCGGCAGAGCCGTCCTGCCGGGTAAACCCGCCGTAAACCAGCCTGTCGGTGGGGCAGTCAAGACCGTCCACCCGGGTGGATGCCGTCGGGCAGAACAGCACCGGCAGCTCCTCTACCCGGATATCGCCGCCGAACATGGCGCAAATATTGCGGTAGGCATAATAGGAAGGCTTTTCAAAATAGTTGCCCACAAGCTTGCCGGTCTTGGGGTCAAACTGCGCCCCCAGCACGCCGAAATAGCCGCAGGTGGTAATGGGCTTATCACTGGCTGCATCCAGATTTTCCGCCATATCCACACAGGAAAAGACCGATGTAAACTTGACGTCGGAGATTAAATCGGCGACCGTGTGACGCAGCAGCTGTTTGGTCTGCATCTCGCCGTCGGTACGCACCCAGTTCAGCGCACCGTTGCCGCCGCTTTGAGACTGAGAGCCGGATTCTCCCTGAATGACCTCTACCGGCTTGCCCATTTTGCGGGCAAGGTGACGAAAAGCCTTTGCTTTATGAATGCTTTTGCGCTCGTCATACTGATAGGAGTGAAAGGTGATGGCGTCACTGACCGACAGACTGCCTGCCGCAAACTCGGCGGCAAACGATTGCAGGGTGTCCTCGTAGTGGCTGCCGGTGATGATCTTTGCCCCGGCATCCCCGGCATGAACCGCCCCGGCGGTCTGCACGCAAAAATCGGCATATTCCTCCGGTCTCGGCTGCGGCCGCCAGGTCCAGCAGCCCTCCGGCTCGTTCCAGATTTCGTAATATTCCACCCGACCGGCAAAATGCGCTGCGGTAGCTGTGACATAGCGCAGCCAGGCTTCGTATGCCTGCCGGGTACGGATGGGCGGGCAGCCCACTGCGCCCTGATACTGCGTTGCCAGCGGATCGTAAAGCTGATTACCGTAACACAGGCACAGCCAGGGGGTCAGCCCGCGCTGACGCAGTGCATCCACCTGGGCGTCTAACCATGCAAAATCGTACACGCCGGGTTGCTGCTCCGTCTTTTGCCAGCCGGATTGCAGCCGGATCCATTTTACACCCAGCGCGGCAACCTTATCGTAAACCTTTTCCGGTTCAAAGGCGTCTCGGTCCAGCTTTTCCATTCCGAGACCCAAACGGGATTCCTTCAACTCGGCGGCAGTCACCGGCAAAATCGTTCCTGTTTTCTGTAAACGCTCCATATATGTATCCTCTTTTTTATAGTGATTTCAGATTTTTCTTTTCCGGCATCCGTTTGCTGATGGGACGGAAGTATCTTCCGTACCGGGTGAATGTTATTCTGATTTTGCCCAACCGGCGAAAAACAGCGCAAACAGATTATCACTGTTCAGCGCATAGCTTTCAGCCAGCATACTGCGAGCGATTTCCGTTTCGCCGGCGTACAGCTTTGATAACCCTATCAGATACAGGGAAAGCGCTTTGCGAAGCTTTGCCGGGTTATCCGTAAACGAAATAAAGAAAGGCGTGGTGGTAAAAAAGCCGTTATCCGTTCCGTTTTGAAGCTGTACCCACTGCTGCAGAGCGGTGGACATTACACTGCGGGCGAGAAGCGGCTCTCCAACTGCATTCGCCGCCAGCGCCTGATAGAACGGCAGTTCTTTCAGATGCATATTGCTGAAATAATCCACCCGGATGTTCAGAATATCCCTGAATATCTTCTCTGCCTGTGGTTCCTGCCCCAGCTTGCGCAGACAGATGGCCTGATGGTACCGCAGCGGCACCAGCTTACACCGATTCCAGATGCCAGCGCCCAGATTTTGCGGCAGAGCCTGTCCGGCACGGAACAGTTCCAGTGCGGCAGCGTACTGCCCTTTTTCCAGCTGTTGCTGCCCCAAAAACAGATGTGCGACAAGATACTGATCGGCAATGGTGTGCTCTCCGCCTTCACAGGGGGTAAAAGTGTGGTGCAGCAGGGTATCTATTGCCTGCTGATGCTGCCGGTTTTGGTTGTATGCCTTGGCAAGCTCCGTATAGAGGTCATCTCGTGTAAAAAGATGGCTTTGCAGCAGGGCAAGCTTTTCTGTCGGGCTTATGCCCATCTTATCCATCAATACAACGGTTTCGTACAGCAGCTGTTGGTCGTTATCCCGCTGCGCCAGCGCCTGTTTCATCAAAGCAAGCGCCTCGGAGCCTTTTTCAAAGTGGCTGAAGTAGGCGACGGCTTTGTTACGAAGCACAGTGTAATCATTGCCCGCACACTCCCACAAGGCAAGGGCTTTGGCGTACTGCCGCTTATGGTACCAAAGACAGCCCAGCAACATTTTCGGCTGCCAATCGTCGGTGCGGGTAATTGCCGCCTCCAGCGCTTTGACCTCCGTCAAGCGGATGGGATAGCTTTTGCCCGGCAGGGCTGTCTGCGCCTTTGCGTATGCTGCGGCAGTATCCAAACCCAACAGTGCCCGGTAGTAGGCAATGGCATAGTACACCGGCTTCACTGCCTGCTCCGACCGGTGCTCGCACAACCCGTTCAGCAGAGAAAGAATCATCCCGTACTGACCCATTGCGTCCAAATCCGCTGCCAAATCCAGGCAGGTTTGGGCGCCGCAGCTGTACAGTGTCTCGTAAAAATCCGGCACGCCGGCAAGGTACCGCGACAGCTGATTCAGCGGGTCATCCCGTAGTGCCCGGTTCAACACCTCGGCAGCCTCCTGCTGCCGGTTCAGCTTTAGCAAAGCTATCGCCTTTGCCGCCATGGCAAGGCCGTTCATGGTGCTTGCCTGCAAAGCGGTATCTGCGTGCTGCACGGCGGTACCGTACGCACCCCTGCGAATATCCAGCACGGCAAGTCGGGTCATGGCCTTGGCAACACAATCAGCCGACCATGCGGCTTTGTGATAGTAATCGTATGCGGTGTCCGCTTCCCCGACTGCCTCGGCAGTTTTTGCGTAGATATAATAGGCTTCGCCGCTTTTCAGACGGGTGTTAAACCGGCAAAGACGGGCAATGGCTTTTTCCGCATAGGCTTTGGCAGAGACAAAATCAAACCGGCGCAGGGAGTATTCCGCCATGCCCAACAGGGAGGGCGCATGGTAGGGGTCTCGTTTCAGCGCCTCCAGCCAATAGGCATCCGGCTCCACAGCCGGGTCACGGTACTGCTGTACATGCAAACCGGCAAGATACAGCTCCTCCGGGTCGGTCATGCCGCCTGCCGTCGGCATATCCGGAATGCACTCCGGTATCTCCTGTTCCCTACTGTCCTTTTCTGTATATTCGGCAAGCAGCCTTTGCCCGCAGCTGACCGTAACCTGCAGCTTGCCGGTCAGGCCCTGCGCAGAAAAGCTTTGCGGCATAGATGGGTCAAGGTCAGCCTGCCAGCTTGCCTTGCCGCTTTTGCTCAAAAGGGTAATCCGGGCATTCGGGCAGCTTTGGGTGGTCTGCAGGTGGCAGATGACTTTTCCCTGTGTTTTTTCCAACCGCAGCGCACAGTTCAGGTTTGCAAAGCAGGGGGTGCCGATACATGAGATGGGGTACCAATATTGAGAGAACTGCTTGGTTTCGTAGGCATCCAACCAGGAGAAATTCGGCTGATTGTCCGAGTAGGAGCCTGCCATCAGCTCGGCATAGGGGCCATCCGTATCGGTCAGTGCATTCTGCCAAGAGGTTGACAGCTGGCCATACCCCCAGGTAAACATTTTTTTACCGGGGGAAATGTGGCGGTCGCCGATATGCACCACACCGCAGCATTTGCCGTGGTCATAGCCACCGAAAAAATCAAATTGGGAAGCAGCGGCAAAATAGCTGGTGGCGTCCCGGGTGTTTTTGTGCAGTGATATATCCCTTGCCTGCTGCATGGAGATTCCGTTGAATACGCCGTTGCCGGCTATGGGATAGCTGATGTGAGATTTTAAGTAGTGAAAGCTGACATAGCTTACATCCGGCGGAAAGAAAATCTGATAATCCTCATTCACCGGTACGGCAGCGTTTTCCCACCACAAAAAAGAATGGGGGGAATCTGTTCGGTTGTACAGCTGCATCCGGGTTTCCAGATAGCTGCAGCCCGGGCGCAGAACAATACCGAACATTCCCTTCATCCGGTCTATGGGGTCATGCTCGGAAAGCCAACACACCGCACTGCCGTCAGGCTCCTCCGACAGAGTATAGTCGCAGGGCATAAAGCCGGAGGCACGGTGATGGAACGGCCAGTTAAATTCCACGCCGCCGGATATCCAGGAGCCAAGCACGCCAATGAGCGCCGGCTTGATGACGTGCTGCTTGTAGAAAAAGTCATAGCCGGTAATTTTATCCCTTGCAGAGTAGATTCGTCCGCCAATTTCCGGAAGAATAACCACCTCCAGATACTCGTTTTCCAGCCGGACGGCAGTGTACTCCTTTTGTATTTTTTCTTTTCTGTCCACCTGCATAACCACCTTGTTGGGGTAAGGGCGGCCGCTGGTGCGCTGATGCACCCGGTTTTCCGCAAACATGGGCAGTTCCTCGCAGGGCGGTTCGGGGTAGGTGGGTATGGTCAGAAGCTCACGGGTAATTTTTACAGCCATATTTCTGTCATAACCTTTCTTGACTTTCTGCAGTATTTTATACTATTATAATAGCAGAAAGCTTTTTATTACAGTGTTTTTCTTACTGTCTTTTTATAAAATATTAAGGTCGTGATGGAATATGGCAGATTGGCAGCTGCCCAGAAATATCACCTGCGGATACTTTGACAGCAGCGAGTTTCACGGAGCAGAGTACTCCCCTGTGCGCAGGGTGGTAAGGTACGAAATAGAATACTATCTGGCTGACGCCTGCAGCACCTTTGTAAACGGCAAGGCGTATCCCATCCGAAAGGATACCGTCAAAATAGCCGTACCCGGTCAGATGTGCAACAGCTGTCTGCCCTTTACCACTATGTACTTTAAATTTGATGCCGATGGCGCTCTTGCCGAGAAGCTGCAAAATGCCCCCACATTTTTTACCTGTTACCACCCCGATAAAGTACAGGAGCTGTTAAAACGGTTGGCTTTGGGGGCAGAGAATGACTGCAGCCCGTTGAGCTATTACAGAGATGTGTTCTCCGTGCTGGATTTGATTCTGTCTGACGCCGCTGTGGGCAGCACCGCCTTTCCGCAGAATTACCGGGTGATTGATGCCGCAAAACAATATATTGCCGAACGGTGCGCACAGCCCATCAGCCTGCAAGATATAGCGGACGCCGTACACCTTAGCCCTACCTATTTTCACACCCTGTTTACTGCCGCATTGGGCTGCACCCCTCACCGGTATCTGATACGCCAACGGATCAACCTTGCCAGGCGGCTGCTATGGGATACCTCTGTCCCCCTTTGTGATATTGCCGAGCAGTGCGGTTTTGCCACCCAGCAGTACTTTTCCCGGGTTTTCAGAAAAGAGGTCGGTCAATCCCCTGCCGCCTATCGCAAGGCAAACCAAATCGGGTATCTGCTGTAAAAGAAAAGCGCCGCATCGTCAAGTGCCAGGTTAAACTCGCCGGTTTTATGACATTTCAGGCAGTATAGAATTGCTTTTCTTTTTTGCAAAAAATATAGATTTTTGACGAACGGCGTTGTATAATGACTGATAGGCAGGGTTATCCCTATGAAACAAAAGGAGTCTATATCATGGAGCAAAAGAAAAAACTGTTAGGGTACTATAATTATACGGTAATTCTGACCTATATCGGAATGCTTTCCGGTTTTTTAGGGGTCGTAAATGCTTACGAGGGAAAGTCATTGAACGCCGTGATCTGCCTGATGGTTGCGGGCCTATGTGATATGTTTGACGGGGCCATCGCCTCGACGAAAAAGAACCGGACCGAACCGGAAAAGTGCTTTGGCATACAGATCGATTCTCTGAGCGATCTGATCTGTTTCGGTATGCTGCCTGCCTCTATTGTCTATTCCGTAAATAGCGGTAACCGTTTGGTGCTGGTGATCAGTGCGCTGTATGTTCTGTCTGCCCTGATCCGCTTGGCATATTTTAATGTGGACGAACAGGAGCGCCAAAAGAAATGTACCGGCTCCCGAGAGGTTTATTTTGGGCTTCCCGTTACGGTTTCTGCATTGCTGATTCCCATGGTTTACGGTCTGATCGGTTTGTTTTCCGCCGCACAGTACACGGCACTGACCGTCACCCTTTTGATTACCGGCGTGTTGTTTCTGCTGCCGTTCCCGTTAAAAAAGGCGCATTCCCTTGGAAAAGCCTGTGTCATACTGGTCGGCGTGGTCGAAATCGTCATTGTATGCCTATCCGTTTAAACCGTGTAATCCTTTATAATTATCGCAAGCCGCTTGTTTTTTCCGTCCGGAAGCAAGCGGTTTTTTTGCCGTGCTGCGTTTTGCCGATAGCCCTTCAAGAAAAAAGGACCATGCTGCCCCAAAGCAGCATGATCCTCCGCTGTTTACTGAATCATATCCAACCGGATGTTCTCCCCGACCAGACCCACATAGCTGCCCTGTGCGGCCTCGGGTGCATCCTTATGCGCCATCAGCCATTTGTTAGAACCGGCGCACATTTTGTCCTCATCGGTTTGAATCTGGATAGAGGGCTTCGCGTAATTTGTCCCACGGGGAAGAACGCACGCCACACGGTATCCGCCGTCACGGATATTCATAGGCGCATAGTGCAGGGTCGTGGCAAATAATTCTACGCCGCAGCCTGCCGGTACCAAAAATGCCTGACAAAGAGCAGTATCAAATTTGCCGTCCTGAATTTCCGGTTCTGTACCAAGCACAAGCACCACATCATCAAGCGCAAGATTGAACTCGCTGGTTTTATGATATTCCAAACAATTCAGAATTTTCTGATTGCCGCCCACGTATCCCACCTGAATCGGCATTCCGCCGAAGCCGCGATCACGCATTTCCCCAAAAACCGTTTGATCTTCCAGCGCTTTTACCGAGGCCTCATACACAATTCCGGCATCCGGGATATCTAGCCGGGATAACGAGGCGAATAAATCGGTAAAATCATATCCCGACAGGACCCGTCCGTAACGGGCAAATTCTTTATCTGTAACTTTCTTGAGCTTCATTTTGTTCCTCCTAATTAATCAACAATATTTCCCATAGCATCTACCCAGTGCTCCCCTGTCCAGATGAGCATTTTGTTGGTGCCTGTATCGAAGTAGTTTTCCAGGTATTCCGGGTATGTCGGACGCGAATTGCGTTCGTGATAAAGATTGATTGTGGTAAAGTTTCTTCCGTGGCCGTTCTCCCAAAAGTGGGTAACCCCAAATGCGCCCCCCTGCAGGGTATACGAAATAAATCCGTGCCAGCGCCCGGGCTCGGTTTCCATCGCATAAGGGGCGGTATTCCCGGTGGGATCATCCGGTATATAATCCGCATTGAACCGTTCAATGTTAAAATCGACCATGCTGATCTGCCCGTGCCCTTTAAAAAGGGGAAGGTGTGTATTCCCCTCATCGGCGCAGTTCAGCAATGTGATGGTTTTGTGGCTGCAGTCAAAGGAAAAACCGTAGCAGCACCGCGCAGCAAAGCAGTTTCTCAAAATCATATGATCCGCGCCGATAAAATCGTAGCCGAGATAAAGACCGCCCACATCCGTTGTATCGATTCCCATACGCGCCATCTCATCATTGGAGCTGTTACAGGTTCTGATACCGATGCACCCCACACATGGCGAAGCGGGTTTTCTGTGCAAAAAGCGGTCGTCGAAAAACTGCTCGGTCAAAACACCTACCTGATGGATTTCCGACGCGCCAAAGCGACTGCAGTCGATACCGATGACCGGCTTGGAAGCATCATACAGATACAGATAAAAGTTGGAAAAATTGACGTTATTGACATATGTCATGGTGAAAAAAGCGCCCGGTGCCTCCGGCCGTTGTTCTGTGCCGGCAAACACCCGATAGGTCTCTTCCCCACTGCAGGAATCTATCGCTGCCTTGGTAACGTGAAAGCAGACGCCAAAATGGGTGTTGTACGCTTTGTTCTCCGTGTCCCCAACCAGATTGATTACTCTGGCGTTTCCGTTATTATAGCCAAAGAAAATAGCCGTATTGTCCCCGTATGAAAAGGAATCCAGGTAGTAATCCCCGTCGGAAAAGCAGATCGTCCCGCCGGTGGTCAGCCGTTCAATCTGTGCATTGATCAGTTGTTCATCCTGCTTGCCGCTGCAAATCGCATCCGCACATTCTTTGTCCTTCATGGAAGAATTTGCTGCTGCAATCCGGATCACCATATGACCTCTCCCCTTTCGCGAAAAAGACACACGTTTTTTATCGACCGGCGCCGGTACTGTCGGTTGTCCTGCTAACGCCTTTGTCCGTATTCTACCACATTTGAAACTCCGTTTCCATACTTTTTTCTTTTTTCTGAGATATGGTTTTCTCATATTCCTTGTGGTATACTAATGTCATTAAAATCCGAAAACGATGGAAGAACAAAAACCGACTTTTTAAAGAGATAAACGCGAGGAGAAACCGTATGGAAAAGCAGCAGTTTCGGTATCTGACCGACTATTATAACGAAAAAATCCAGCGTATCAACAATTTTCAAGCTCCATTAAATTTTATATTTATTACCGATCAGCACAATGAGCTTGTGACATCGGTTGTCCCTGTTATCGAATCTATGCGCTACATACTGGAGCGCTGCCCCGGCATCACTTTTCTTGTCAGCGGCGGCGACATCGGCAATGATTATCACCCGGACCCGAACGAGCTGCGTGCCTCTCACCGGCGGATGATGGAGGCCATGTACAGCCTGGGCATACCGGTTCACTGCTGTATCGGCAACCACGATGACGGCCTGGGAAACATGATCTGCAATCACTGGGACACCCGGAATGCCATTCTGCCGGAGGAAATGCACCTTCTGTGCGGAAAGTACAACCCCACGGACAAAAACTATTATTACACCGATATGGACACCGCGGATGGCGGCTACCGCCTGGTTTTTCTTGACTGTACCGATAAGCCCTATCTTACGGATAAGAACGGACAGTATCCGTATGGCTGGCGGCTGGAGATTTCCGATGAACAGGCGGAATGGTTTGAGCAGGATGCTTTAAACACCGACCGCCGTATTCTGGTGTTCAGCCATTCTCCCCTATCCAACGCCGGCATCTTCGGAACTGCCAATATGACCGACCGCATCAAGCCCTATGACGACCTGCTTGGGGGACCCCGGCTATCCTATCATGTGCGTAACTGCAAACGGGTGCTGGCTTTGATCTCCGGGCACGTGCATTACGACAATATCTATTACGACAGAGATTTGCCGCAGATTACCACCCTTTGCGCACTGCCCCAGAAATGGGCACCCGGCTGTCCCGACCGTGAATTGGGCACCGTTACGGAGACTGCCTTTGACGTTATTTCCGTAAAGGGCGATACCATGATGCTGACACGATTTGGGGCAGGGGTTGACCGATATGTGGACCTGATTCGCGCGCGGAATACAGTATACAGTCGCAGCTATACTTCGGAAAAATCTGAGTAACTGTATCCCGGCAGCAAAGTTGTCAATGCCGTTTGTCTGCATCAAACAAAATGGATACCGATACTTTTTCGACTATTTATTTTATTTTACAGATAGTTAGAAAAGTGTTATTGTTGTATAACGTTATTTATTAACCGGTATTCGCTACGAATATGCCAATAAGGAGAGCCGGAGAGATATGAAAGTACATAGTCATCATACTTTTATTTTCCCCTTTATTTGGGAAAATACCGAAAACAAAAAACAAACATATAAGGATATCGTAAAGCTTTTTAAGGATAACAGTAATTGGGTTTGTACGGATATGCCATCTGCCGAACGGTTTTACGGGGACGGTATTCCAAAATGCGAAAAAACGACAATCCTTCAGCGACATAAAGAATTTCAATATTTCCATTCTTTTGTCCGGCCGGCCATTTACGGCTTTAACGAAGGAATCGTATCAAACTTTTCACTTCAACCGGACAACCAACCGTTGAATGCCCATTACCTAATTAAAAAAAAGAATGACGAATACGATCTGACGCTTTGCTCTATTCGTCTGAAAATTTTTAACACCGGCATTGCCTTACTGTTGTTAGAAGGAGAGTACCTGGGGCATAAGAGAAACAAGTGTAATATAAACGAAAGCTTCCTGACAGCCGTGAAGAATATAAACGATTACGGGCGGCGCATTTCTATCCCCTTCATAGCAAAAAACGGCCGTATTTGTGCGGATAGCTTAACAGTAACAATCAAAGCTTCAAAAGAAAAAACTTTCGGAGACAATTTTGAAAATTTTAGCGAAAAAGATTGCAATAATCTTTTTAAGAAAGATGTTTCGCTTAAGGAAGAGGATTTACCGCCCACGTTTTTCGGGGGTCAGTTTATTACGGAGATATTAAATTACGGAAATACTGAAACCGTTTTTTATTTTTACAACATCCCAAAAGACAAATCACTGTATACAAGTTGGAAAATAGCGCCTGCATTTGATGACCGCATGTTTGTAAGCTGCTATCTTCACGACCCCAAAACCGCAAACGATTTTTTAAAGCTTTATTCACCGGAAACGAAGGATACAATACAGCCCAGTTTATCAAAAAGCTTATATGAATTAGTGTTTTCCAACCATTCCGACGGTTGTTCCTGTCAGTTTCCGCCAATGCTTAAAGAACATCTTGACAGGCATACTTACCTCCGCTGGCTGGATTATGGCTCTCTTTATTCCTATACTGCACAGGGAATGATGATGGTAACAAGCTCGGAGCTGGAATATTTAAAAGAGACCTTCTGTACCATATATCTGGAAATATGTTGCCTGTGTCTGGCACAAAAAGCGTCACTGATCAATTTTCAACAGCAGGCGTCCCGTATTTCGCATAACTTCGGCAAAAAAATCGGAAAAGTGCGGGCGGCAAATACGGATCAACTGATTGAACTGCAAAACCGATTTACCGAATACCAAAGCCAATTGGCATTTTCACAAATAACCACCGAAGAACAGGGTATTGATGTCTATGATTTTTTCATCGATTTCATGCAGATCTCTCAAGAAACAGATTCTCTGCAAAAGCATCTGGACTGTCTACGGGACCAAGCTGACACTGTTTTTAATTTCAGTATTAATCGCATTATGTTTCATTTTACATGGATCTCTGTTATCATTTCGTTAGTTGCACTTTATGTAGCAGTTGCTGATAACGGCGTAACCATGGCAGAAAGCTCGAATACCCCTTTTTTCGAAAAACTCTTTGTCGCTTTTAATCATTCCGTTCTACCGGTTATTCCCTTTATTGTATTTGTCGTGGGTATTCTTGCCTGGATAGGAATTGTCACAAAAAACAGAAAGTAAGGCTTGTTGTCTCTGCTGAAAGTGGTAACCATATACCCGATTCCATAGCTCTTGTTCCGCCTTTTTTCGCAGTGAAGCAGATACTAAGCTTCGTGTTTTTACACCTGTTAAAAACCGGACAGATCGGGTTTTGTTAAGGCATTGCGCATCCTGCTTAGATAAGCGTAATTCTCTTTTTTGTTAGCTGTAACCTACCGAAATAGGAAATAGTAAAAATGAGAAGCTATGAAACAGATATCAAATTGAAACAGCAGACACCGATCATTCATTTTCAATACGGTCAGCACGGTGCGACACTGCGTGCCAATGAGGTAAATCTAAAACTGGTTTGTTTTACCTAAAAAGGACGGAAGAGGAGATATGGAACCGGAATAGTTCCCTGGGGGGAAAATGCGCTAAACTACAAAATGCGAATATCGAAAGATTGCAGAAACACTCTCACCAAAAGTGTTCCGGGGCAGGGGCTTCCCTCTGTTTGCCGGGTTAAGCCGCTTGCTTTATCGCGAACTGATCCTTCAGCTTCACCAGGTCCGACCGGCTCAGGATCTGTTCCTGCATCAGCCTTTCCACAATCGTATCAAAAAACTCCCGATTTTCCTGGATGATCTTCTCCGCCTTGGCGTCCAGCTCCTTCATCTTTTCGCAGACAATGCGGTTAGCTACCTCTCCGTCAGAATAGCCATCCCCAATACTCATCTGGGGCGCGACCAAGCCGCAGACGCCCTCATACCCATAGACGCCTTCCTCCAGGGTCAGATTTTCCAGCCTCTGATGCGCACGGTGCAGGTCCAGATTCGCGCCCATTGCATATTCCCCCAGCGCAACCCGCTCCGCGACATGCCCGGCTAAAAGAACCGCAACCTCGTTTTCCTCCTCCCGCACGGTGCGAATTTCGTCATCTAACCCGACAAACCGGGTATGACCGTTGCTATTACCCTGCGGAAGAATGCTTGCGCCGAAAATACCATCCGGAAGCAGCGCCATCGCGACCACTGTATGCCCCGCTTCGTGAACGGCAACCATCCTCCGCTTTTGAGGATTCTTTACCGGCTTCCTTTCCCCTCCGCTGAAAGCCAGCCTGTTCATCACGCTGCGAACCTGCTCTACAGTGATAACATTCAGCCCGTCCTGTAATGCCAATATGCCGACCTCGTTTACCAGGCACTCTATTTTGGCGCCGGTGTAGCCGCTAATCAGGTGCGCCACATATTCATAGTCCAGGTCTTTGTCCAGCTTAAGTCGGTCAAAGTACGCCCTGAGGATCTGCTCCCTGGTTTCCTCATCCGGGACACGGACATTGATCTGACGGTCAAACCTGCCGGAGCGCATGAGAGAATTGCCCAAAACATCCATATCATTGCAGGTGGCAACTACCAAAACGGTGTCGCTGTCCGACAGAGAATCTAATGCCTGCAGCAGCATCTTCTGTATGTCGCTGTTTTCCTCCATGAAAAAGCAATCGGAAGTACCGGCGATTTTATCCAGCTCATCCAACAGAATGACCGACGGCTGTTTCTCCTTTGCCTCGGAGAAGACCCGCTGCAGCGCGCCTTGAACATTCCCGTCACAGCAGTCTGCCGCACGCAATTCCACCAGAGAGGTGTCGGTTCCCTCTACAATCGAACGGGCAAGCACGGTTTTACCTACCCCGGGCGAGCCGTACAGAACCAGCCCGCGGGGAATGCGCAGACCGCAGCTGCGGTAAACATCCGCCCGCCGAAGCATATCTTTCAGCTGGGCAATTTCGCGTTTTTCGTTTTCGTAACCAATCAATAATCCCATTGCCGTTTCCTCCTTTTTTTCTATTCAAATGTATATAGCGCCGTAAAAAAAGGAACTTAACCTTTCTTTCGGAGTTTTTTTGTAAAAACGGTTGTCCCTGCACAGCGGTGGAAGAAAAAGTCCTCTTCAGACATTTCCCCTGATGAACAGGAGATGTTTGAAGAGGACGAAACTTTTTTCTTCAATTTGAGGCTTATTCTTGCTGTTGCCTGACCTTATTCATAAATTCCGCGTAGGTTCTGCTGACACTTGCTTCTGACCGTCCGTATTTTTCACCTATCTCTTTTTGGGTCGGGAGACGCCGGTTTTTTCTGTATTCGGTAATAATCTCTTCTGAGAAAAACAAAGCTTTTTTCGCCTGCCCTGTCTCGTAAAAGCTCAACCAGAAATTGACGGTAAGTAAATCGGATATGATCGGCCTTTGCCGCTCCTGCAAGGATCGGTATACCATGTTCAGTCGGTCTATCGCCTGACTGATCTCCTCTTTTTGTTCAAACACTTCTTCCGTGCTGTCGTCAGACGGAAACTGCTCTAACCATTTTTCCGATTCTTCCCCGTTCTCATCCGACTGATCGGGACTTACTACACTTTCAATTCCCAATTGAGCAATTTGTTTTACCTTTTCAAGCGGTATGCCAAATGCCTGCGAAAACTCTGATATGGTTTTGTCCGATGAAAGATTGATCTGCCTTTTTTCACGCGCTGCGCAGAACTGAAGATATTTCACCGCAAGCCGTTTTTCATCGACCGTGCTTTTCATTAAGCCCACATTCCGCTTTTCCAGCCCCTCCCGGGATTGAATATGACGCATCTCGCTTGCCCATGCCTTTTTAAAGTACGGAAGAAAAGCCCCGACAGAGGGATCATACGCTGCGATACAGGCATTTGCGACCTTGAAAAGCTCGTTTCCGTACTTGAGCCCGTACAGTTCCAGGTCTCTATCTCTTTCGTTGCTTTTTTGCCACTCCCTCACCCTTACATAGCAGTACAGCGCTTCCAGCAGATTGATTCTTTCGTGCGCATACCGTGACGGGCTGGTCCTTGCATCAATTGTAAAAAGGGGGGAGTTTTGAATGATATCCTCGTAATATTGGGGACGTGTATTGTCATACTCCACTTTAACCACCCCGCTTATACAGAAAGAAGAATATTCAGCATTTCCTTTGCTCTTTCCGGGGATTCGCTTGTGACGGAATTGGTCAGCGATGTCAACGCGTAAAGGGGTACCATATCGCAAATTTTAGCCGATTCCACCCGATTGTTCTCAAAGATTGCCTGTCCGTAAAGGATGTTATCAATTTCGCAGCGCAGGTGTTTTTCCGCAAAACCCAACGCGGCAAAGATAATAATGCTCAGATCCTTAGAGCCGTAGGTGATATCTGCCAGCACATGCGCCCCCGGCTCAATTTCTTCCACAATGCGCTTTAGCCGCTGCTCATAGATATTCCGGTCCTGGTCAAATTCCGTTTCTATGGCGGAATACTCTATCTTTGCGCCGATTTCCCCGTTGGCTTCGTTCATTTCATCCATAAAATATTGCTTATTCCGCTCTACAAAACCCTTGCCGTCGTCCTGGGTCAGCATCAAAACCTTGACATGATCCTCCGGCTTCATTATCTTTTCTAAAAAGCTGGTTATGACAAACCTTCTTTCTTTTTCACTGACCGGCAGGGATCTGTCATCGGAAACATACTTTGTCAGATCCACATTGCCTTTCATGGGGATACTTACGATCAAAACCTTTTTCATAGCTTTTCCTCCGAATTGCAACAGTAACCTCATAACCGTTTTCTACTGTTTTGAAATACGAAAAACCGTTACTCTGTTCTGTTTTCTTACTGGTAAATAGAACTGAAATATGCCGGAGTTAACTTTTCTTTAGAAAATACACGCGATATTGCTTAGTTTATCTATTTTATCAACTCATTCCCCAGCAATGCGGTCTGCCCTTCGGGGACCTGCGGCGTCATACCGGAGATTGCCGTTAACTGGTTTGCCATTTCCTTCAGCTCCGTATTCAAAACCTCAACCTGTAAACTCAAGACACCCTCCTGCGCAAGAGAGGAGCTGACATCGTTGGCGTGGTTGATTCGGTTGCGGCACTGAACCACCTTTTGATACCCGATGACCAGTCGGATCAATGTTTCCTGCTGTTGCTCATCCATCAGCAGCTCGCCGGCCAAAACCGTTTTATGCAGATAGTCCCGTACCTCCCCCTCTGTGGCAAAGCGGTATAACCAGTTATTATCCGGATGATCCTTGGGCATCCGCAGATCTCCGTACCGGATAATATTCGCCTTTTTCTTTTCCGAGCAAGTATACTTCAGCCCTCTCAAACGGCAAAAATGAAAATGGAACAACGGTACGACCCAGCTTTTACCCAAATTATCAGGCTGTGTTGCCAAAAAATCCAGGCCGGCCTGTGTAGGCCGCAGAAAAACATGGTGCACCACATACTCCGGCATTCCTTCACACAACAGGGTCAATGCCTGCTGAATCATTCCGTGGTCAACGCACCAGCTTACCCAGACAGGCAGTCCGTCTGCGCGCTGCTCCAGCAGCCCGGAAAATTCCTGCTCAAAGCGCTCGTTCATCAACCGGAACAGCAGCCCGTTTAAGCTTTCGGCCCCCGCAGGTCGGTCCTGCAGGGCCCTGGCAATTTTTTTCAGGTCTGCCCGCAACTGCCGCACGCGGCACAGCGCCAAATCATCCGCAAAGGTGTTGATCGCGGTCAGAAGTGCCTGGGATTCGGGGTTCTGCTCCCCCTCTCTGCGCAAAAAACGCTGCAGCCTTTTTGCGCTGCCGACAGAGAAAAACTCATCTACCGCAGAGATGTAATCCATCATATTGTACAGGTTGCTGCTGTCTTTGATTCTGGTTTCTTCACCGACCAGCTCCCCGCACAGAATATACCGGGTATTTGTCTGCTTGACGCTTTCTAAATAGCGGGCTATGGTTAGTAAAAGCATTGCCGTATCCCGCATGCCGCCGGAAAGATCCACCGAAAGAGCGGCCTCTGCCTGAATATACGGCAGCAGCTGCCCAATGGCACGGGTCTGATCCTTTTCATTCATGCTGTTCGGTATTCGGATAACCTTTAGCGCATCGGGGTCGGTGATGCCGACCCTGGGTAAAAAAATGCTCTGAAAATATGCCAATGTGGTCATTTGGGGCGACCCATTGCAACCGCAGCCGGGCACTGTTACTTTATCACAGACATCTTCACTGCACAGGGCGATGATCAGCTCCGGCCTGTCCGCTTGTTTTGCCTGCAGATGCTTTACAGCCGCCTCGTTGGTTTGCGGACGGTTCAGCGTGCCGTCCTCTTTCAAGGTCGGTTTATAAACACTCATATAAAGCAGCAAAACGTTTTTTTCCATCTTAAAGCCCCTTTCCCTTTTTTGATTTCCTAAACAGTGGCCCTACAGCCGTACGGTTTGCAGCTCCAGCTTTAAAACCTGCTGCCAGCAGCGGTGGCGAAAAGCGTACTCCTGCTCAGTGCGTCCATCCTGCAGATGAAGGATCCGTCCTGTCGGTACCCGATCAGATTCTGCCTGCAGCAGCGGTTTGCCCTCTAAAAACGGCAGCAGCTCCGCAATCAACTGCAACGGCAGCACCGCAGCAACCACATCAACCTCTTTTATTGTCGGCAGCAGCTGGTGAATATCCGTAACCGTATCCTGCCACAGGGTCAGCTCTACGGGCTCCCCTGCAATGCGGGTCAGATCGTCAAACTGATCCTTTGTCATTTCGTGCCGGGAGATCCATAACACCTTTTTCATCGTTCACCTTTTCCTTTCTGCAAAAGTGCTGCTATTCAGGAATTTTGCGCCGGATAAGCGGATAACCCTACCGATTGACCGGCAGTGCCGGAATATCTGACTTTTTCTGTGCCTTTTTTATTTTTCGACAGCTATACTGCCTGTCATTATACTTTGTTCACCCCAGTATGTAAAGCATCTGTTATCTGTGTATTACACCGCCCATACCCAGGGTGGTTTTAATGCCGATCCCCGCATAGGCCGAAAAAAGCAGCAGCGCGTCCGCCAGCTCCCGATGAAAGCCCCGCAGGTTGTTTTGCAGGGTCATCTCTCCGATAAAGCCGGGAACAGCGTGCCCTTTTAACCGAAAAGAACTGCTGTGCAGGTCATATTGCCCGCAAAACAGGCCGTCCGCCATTGCCTCCATCCCCTCGTTGCCGTCGTCCTCTATGGGGCATTGCGTTATGCAGCTATTCCATTTACGAATCAGATTTTGAAGAATCAGCCGGGTATTGGGCAGAATGAAATACTGTTGCCGGCTTTTAAAGGCAGTGGGTGTGCAAAAGGTCAACCGGTGCAGCCCGTCGCCTGCTGCCTGCGCAAAAAGGGTGTCCACGCTGTCAATCTGCACGCGCTTTTTCTCCGCGACGGAAAACGGAAGTCTGCTGCCGGAATCGAGCAGCGAAATCTGCTTTAAGCTGTCCAAAATGGGTATCAGGGTATTCTCACTGCTCTCCCCCAGTAGATTGACTGTCCAAATCACCTCTCTGCGGGGCAGCTGCAGATACTGGCTTACCGGCGTCATGGCGTCCTCATGCATCTGGTCGCCAAACTCGCCGGGCGCCTGCTGCAAAAGGGCGGCATAAAACTTAAAGCTCCATTCCGGGGTAATCGCGGCAGGTTTTTGGGGCAACAGGGTCAGTTGATATTGTGTCAGCATAGGTATTGCGCTTCCTTTTTTTCTGTTGATAACACTCCATAGCGGTTCACACGCCTCCGCCCGGGCAGGCGGGGGCGTGTGGCCCAAACAGGTCATAAATGCTTTTTGTGCAGTTCCCTCTGCTCCGCTTCGTAAAACGCCCGCTGCATAGCGTTCATCTTACTTAAATCCGGCACACCGGAGGGGGTATTTTCCTTAGGTTTGTTCTTTTCCCTTTCATCCGCCACGGTAGGCAGGGCAAATTGGGTATTTTTGTACTCCGCCAGCTCCATATATCTGACCTCCGCTTCCTTGCGCAGCGTTTGGCGGATATAGAGGAAATCCTTAATTTCCCTTGTATTTAAAACTGAAGGCTTTCCCTTTGCCTTTTTGATATTGAGCCTTTGGCAGATCTCGCTGTCGAACACCTGAATATAGCGGCTGATATCCTGGTCTGCCACGGTTTGCCTGCAGTCACACAGACCGTCTGCCTGGTAAAGCTTTTGGGGAGAAAGCAGCCTGACCCGGTCAATACAAAGCTGCATTCTGCCAAAGCCGTAGGGCTTAGCCATGCCGATGGGTTGGTAACATCCCTCCTCTAAACGCAGCGCCCACAGCAGCAGGCCCAGCTCATCCTCATGCAGGTTTTGAAAGCGGACGGTTCCGCTGAACTTTGTTCCTGCCGGCATAGGCTGCAAATTGGTTTTGACATTCTCTTTTTGCGGCAACACAAACTGTTCCTTTTTCAGCCAGTACTGCTTGTAGCCGCGCAGATGAAAATCCTCCTGCGAATAATGCATGCCGTCCTCGACATAACCGGCATAATAGCCGGGCTTTGGCTCGGATAGCACCAGCGAGATTTTTTTACCCGGCTGCGCGCCCGGTTCCGCCGGAAAATCCCCCACGGACACACGGGACCGGTATGCTGCCGACGTCGTCGCAAAGCCAAACATGGCATGGGGATAATCTAAAAACACCTCCCGCTCGGCGGCAAGCTTTTTGTGATTTTCCGGCAGACCGGCCGCAAGATAATACTCGTGGGCAATACGCAAAAACCGCGCTCTGCCAAAGAAAACATGACCGTTGTGCTCCAGATAGAAAACCGCCTTTTCTTTGCCGTCCTCCGGCAAGGCCCAGAACTGGGGGCCGCAGGGTGACTGAAGCGACTTGGAACGCTTTTTAAAGTCTTCCCTGTAGGAAAGGATATCATCCTCCGATACATGGATCGGATCGGCTGCGTCATCGGCTGCAGGGAAAAGGTAAAGCGCGTTCGGCTTTCCCCTTACCGGTTTTCCGGTATACAACAAAACGCCCTTTTCCATATCCGGCGCGGCTTTTTCCGCAGGGCAGATGCGTGATACCCTGTCGCCTGTGGCAGTATACCCCACCTGTACCGTCCGGGCATCATCTGTGCCAAACTGCCCGACATCCTTCATCTGGCGCGAAACCCGAAAAACTCTGCCCTTGATGGGCTGAATATAGTATTTACCGTCCACATTGCGCAGATACCCCGCCTTGACATTTCCCGGTGTGGATTGGGAGGTTTTGGCGTCTTTTCTTTCTACCGGAACATCCAGGACATTCTGATAATATTTTTTCAGATCACCTGCCGTGCTATTCCTTGCTCCCGCCATCTCACGAAAATAGATCTGATAGTTATCAAAATCCTCCCCCGCCCGAATCAGACCGAAGCTGAGAATCTGCATATTTTCACGCAGCAAACCCCGTACAGTAGAGCCGGGCAGCATATATTTACCGTTTGCGCCGCGAAAGAAACCGTTCTTACCGTCCGACACAAAAACCGGTGTTTTTGCCACCAGGGATACTTCTATTTCGCCGGTCAACAGGGTGGGATCCAGCTTATCATGGGGGGGCAGCTGCTCTATGCTTTCGTACCGGCAACAGACCTTATTGGAAAACGGAACAAAATTATACGGTGTAACAACATTAGCCATTTTCAGCTTCCCCCTTCCAACCGGTCAGCCGGGTATCCGCGATAAAGGCCTGTCCGTCTTCATCAAACCCGTAGGTCTGAAACACGGTAAATGACCGGCCGAATTTTCTGTTTTGAATCTCATAGGTCAGGCAGCTGCCGACATCGTCCTGCTCTGCTGTTTTTTTCACAGCGGCAAGCTGGGCATCTGTTTCAAAAACGCGTATCTCCTGCGACGCGTCAAAAAACCGGGCTTCCAGAATATCCGTACCCGGCTCGCCGGGCGTTTTACCAAAGGTCACACTGCTTAGCGTGCGAATAAACGCAAACGGCAGCTTCAGCCCCTGCTTCATTGCGTCCTGAACGCTTATCTGCTCGACTTTCATGGGCAAATCTCCCTCCATTTGTTAAGCCATGCTTCCACAAGCCCGCACGGGTCCTGCAGGGTCGGTTTGCCCTGCCGGAACCCCAGTGACGCCGAAACGCCCTGCGGGGCGCAGATCTCAATACGGTCGATTGCCGTAATACCGCGCCCGATCGCGCCGTTGCCGCCAAGATTACACAGCCCCAGCCCTAAATCGCGCAGGGCATACAGGAGCAGCGCGCAGGCAACACCGTCCTGCGGCGCACGAACCGTCAGAGCAAACTGGCCGGATACCGGCTCTTCACAAAACAGCGCGCCGCGTATGGCACCGCCGGTAAAACGGTCGATCCGAATGCGGTTTATCTCTCGGCGTGCCTCACCGGTTATGACAGCATCCTCAAAAATCACTTTTCCGGCAGTGCCATTGCTGTCTCCCTCTGCCTGGGTACCGAATATGCCGTTGATATCCCGGTCAGACAGACCGACAAACCGGCCTATTTTGGTCGCCTGGGCGCGGATAAGCCCCTTGACAGAGGAACCCGGTATCACAGCGGCGCCGTTTTCGGTCAGGGTAGGCATATAACTGCCGGATTCCTTTTGGACAGCGGCACCGGATTTGACCAGCAGATTGTCCGCCCGGGCAAAAACGGTAAATACCACGTCCTGCCGGGGGGCTTCTTCGCTCAGACCCACCGGCTCGGGTTTTCCCTTGTCGGTGATCCAGTTTTCACGGTCTGTCGGGTCGGTCATACGGTATTTTTGCTGCATGACCTGAATAGAAAACCGACCAAAGCCGTTGGTCTTTTGCGCGCCCAGCCGAATATCGCCCCCGTTTAGCGCCGACAGTATCTGCCGAAGGGGAACCAGCTGCTGCTCAAGCGACTGTGTCCCCAGCCAAACCACGGAGAAATGGCATTTTGCCCCCCGTCCGATCTGTGTAACATCAAATTTACCGCCGTTCGCGGCTGCCCCGGTGCTGGCGTTTATCCTCAGCCTTGGGCGGGAGGATATCTGCGTATCCGGCTCAAAGGCCGCATCTGAAAAAATCAGCCGCCCGCCTTTTTTCTGTGAACCGAACAGCTCATGCACTGTGTACGGCTCCGCGTTTTTTTCCAACCAGGCTCTGCAGGCACCGGCGATGGAAGACGCCTGTATCAACAGCGTACCGTTGCTTGCGCAGAGCAGCTGCTCGGTATCTCCGTCCGAGCCACCGGTACGAAACGGTGTTTCACAGGTTGCCGTCACCAGATACCGTACCGCATAATCAAAGGTTGCCGCCATATCACTGATCCCCCCTACCCTCTGTTTTTCTGCTGTGATCAAACAAATCACAAAGCAGCTTCAGCCTGTTGTCATCCCTGCAGGCCGTAACGCTTACACCGATCGTATCGGCAACCGGCTGCTGCAGCACCTCGGTGACCAGACCGGCGATGCTCTCAAACCGGGCGCCGTGCCTGGCGCCCCGCCCGTACTGATTTTTTTCCAGAAAAACGGTCAGTTCCTGCGTGTTGCCAATGGCCATTGCCCGCTCGCACTGTGCCTGCAGACTGCCCAGCTGACTGGCGGATAGCCGGTACCTGTTCAGGCAATCCGCGGTTTCGGACAGCCATTTATACCTGGCGCGGCGAACTGTTGCCGCATTTTGGTCAAAGCCTGCCTGCCGTGGGTTCCCGCGCTTTTTCCGCAGTCCCTCAAACAGCTCCTGCCGAAGAAACAGCACACGGCCAAAGCCCTCCGGTATACGAACGCCCAAGCCGCCCTCCTCCAGATTTCTCAGGCTTTGGATGGACGGCGGCGTCTCGCACTCTAAGCGGAAAATACTGCCGCGGTCATACATACGCAGCAGCGGGGCGCGGCATTGCCAGGTGCGGTTGTAGCCGTCATATTCCGATACCGCGGTGCTGCAATGAGACAGCTTCACCGGTACGCCAAGCAGCTGCGAAAGCCGGTTTTCATCCAGTCCGCAGGGGTTTCCCAATTCGTCCAGCATGGTAAAGGGCGAAACAGCCAGCATATAAAGAACACACCCCACCTGCTGCTGGGTCCGGTAACCGTATTCGTCGACCCATGCCGGTTTTTCTGCCCCCTCAAAAAGGGTAACAGCGCATCTGCCAAAGCCCTCGTAACGGTCCGCGCCCAGCCACACCGTATCGCTAAACGCGTCGGCGATGGCGTCCTGCAGCTTTTGCTCCCCCGGCAGAATATAACCGACAAAGTCCTGCCCGGCAGCGATCGCGCGCACCTGGAACGGCTCAGAATCGCCGTCCTCCCCTGTGTGACGGGCAATTCTGGCTCTGCCCACGGTGGAGGCTTTCCAATAGCAGACGGTATCCTGCTCTAATTTGCAAAAATCACCCAGCTTCGCGCGTTTCAGCCCCGCCGAAAAGCTGCCGTCCTTTACAACCGTCTCAAACCGGGTCTCCTCCTTGTTTTCGTAAAAGCCCATCGGAGAGGGTATGACCGCCGCATCCCCCTGCACCGGGACGGCATCCAAAAAGACGGTCTTTTGCAAAAGGGCGGATTTGTGCTGTTCAAACCAGGCCGGATCCTTTTGTGCAAGGTAACTTATCACCATGCCGCGCACGGCAGCGCCCGGAATATAGCCCTTGGTGTCATAATCGTTGGATTCATGGGTGTTGCCGGCGTCGGTCACCAATACCGGCAGCTGGGTATGCAGACGGTAGCGAATGCACCGGCACTCGCCGGGCTTTTGCCGGTTGGGGGCTGTCGCTGTCTGTTCGGCGCGAAACCGCACGCTGCCAAACCCGCGGGAGCGCAGCGTGCCCATCCATTTGATCAGCGAGAAAGCCTCCGTTAAAAGGGCGGCATCCTGCGCCGCGCATTCCGCCTGACCGAAAAAACGTAGGTCCCGGCAGACGCAGACCGCCGTACGAAGACTGCCTTCGGCGACAACACCGTCCTGCAGCTTGGTAAAGGTACGGGGCTCAAAGCATTCGGCGGCGTCCCCCGGCCGGTTCTCAAGACAAAAATCCGTCAGATTCAGCCGACGCTCCTCCGCTTCCCCTGTCCAGCCGGACACACCCAATATTTTGTCCGCTTCGGTCAGGCTTTTGCCTGTCCAGGTCAGCAGGTTTGTCAGACTTTCTCTTAATAGCCCCTTTACCGTGGAGCCGTTGATAAAGGGATATCCCATTTCGTCTACACAAACACCGATATCCTCGCCGCCCGGGACACCGTGGCCGGAACCCGGTATTGCGTCCGACAGCAGCTCAAGAGAAATATTCAATACGGTTCTCATATTTCGCCTGCCCCCTCCTTTATTCTTTCAAAGTGGTCAATCATTTCAATACCGTCAAAGAACAGGCACCGCTTGGGCTCGCCGGGTTCTATGCCGACAAAGGCTGCCCCGGACTCTTTTTGCCCTTTGGCCCAATTCAGACGGAACTGCTCAAACTGCTGCTCTTCCGTCTGGTATTTTGCGTCGAAAATGCGATCCAACAGGGCGTTGATCTGCCTGTCCCGCATAAAAAACGCCGTCTCCTCTTCGCCTTGCCTTAAGGCGATACGCAGCTCCTTCATTTTGCTTCGGGCAACCTTGTTATCAGCGTTTTTCAGCCCCTGACAGATCCCCCGCACAAAGGAATAGGTTCTGACCTGACCAAGCTTTTCCGGGGATACCCCTGCCGGAACCTTTAACGCCACCGGCCGAAGGGTCAGGCTGTTGCCGTCCTGTGTCTGATAATCCGCCCTGATTTCGGCAAGACCGTCCTTAAGCTGACCAAACTCAATATGCCAATCCATGGCGCAGACGCCGCCGTTCGGCTCTATGGCGGCACCAAACCGTTTGGCGCTGCTGCACAGCTCCTCCGCCAGGTCATATGCCCGGTGGAACGGATACTTACGGTGTACCATTGCCACACCGGCACACGCCGCATACGGCTGCCCCGGCTGTTCGCGGTTTTCCATCCTTCCCAGCGCGTCGATATAAATGGCAGCGCACTCCAGCCCCAGCCTGCCCGCGGTCAAAAAGCAGACGTCGTCTCCTGCCAGAATAACCGGACGGATCGGCAGGATCGCCTCCTGCTGATTTTGCGGTGTGGCCGCATACGGCTTGACCGCCTGTACCACAGCCTCGAACGCTGCCGTAAAATCGTTTTGTATGCCCTCGCTAAAGCTGCGCAGCGTGCGGCAGCAATCCTGCCAGCTGGGCTGCGCCGCATAGATGTCATTGACCCGTTTTCCCATACCGTTGCCGTCAATATGGACAACCGCGACAAAATTGTCGTTTTCCAGCTCCTCCGGCATACGGAAAAACCGGTAACCCTGCGGCGGGCTGAGAATTTCTTCCTCAGCGCCGCTCTTGTTTTCCGCGGTCTTTTCCACCCCAAGGCTCAGCTGCCGAAAAGAGGTTTTTCTGGTCGCTTTTTTTGCCTCCAGCGCGGCGGAAAGCACCTTCAGGTTTTCACCCGGTGTTTTTTCGGGGCAATAGGCAAGCTGCTTTGCGAACAGCTCCAACCCGGGGTACTGCTCCATCGCTTTCTGTGTGACCAAACGAATAAACGCCGTGGCCTGCTGCGCGTTGTCAAACTGTAAAACGGTGTGCCCGCCACCGGAGTAAACCATATTTTGATCCTCATGGTAGTACCGGGGCGCCGCATTGGCAAAGAACCCGCTGCCCGTCACAGCGTTGATCTGCGCGGAGGCACGCACATTATCCCTTAGCTTATTGCTTTTGAATATGTACGCCTGCTTTTGCGACACCTCTAAAATGACCAGCTGTTTTTCCAAGAGAAAGCCCCCTTTGTTCTTTTTGTATAATTATATCATATTGTTCTTTCATTTTCAACATTTTTTAGCAATTAGTGCCAGTTTTATAAAACTGTGGTATCCGGGGTAAAGATTGGCGCGGAAATACCCAGCTGTTCCACCCGGCGGGTGTAGCGGTTGCCAAGCAGGTAAAACCGCACCGAATCGCAGCTTTTATCCATTTCTGCCCCAAGCTCAGCCTTGAGCAGCCGGTACTGCTGCGCGTCCACATGACATTCAAAGACCGAGCTTTGAACCGCAGTGCCCCGATCTTTACAGATTGACCGGATCTTTCTTGCGCGCTTTTCCGCGCCCGGCTCGGTGGTACAGATATCATACACCACAACTACCAGCATCGCTTTTTTGCTCCTTTCTGATCATGACCCCGTGCCTGCCGCACGGTTTACCCATTTATAGTAAAAAACATCGAAGAAAGCGGAACGCGCCCGTTCATTTTTTGCTTTTCAGCGGAAGATACTCCGGCGCTTCGTTCCGCAGAAAAGCACTTAGCCGTTGTGCCTGGATAAAGGGCACCAGCCCTATCGGAATCTTCTTCTCGACCCCCGTAATACCGATTTCGCGCTTTTTTAACCTGTTCCACTCCTCGGCAAACAGCTTTCTGCCCGGTTCGGTTAACCGAACGCCGTCCTGCTCATCCGTTTCAAACAGCTCCTCCTTCATAATGCCTAAATTGATCAGCCTCAGCACAAACCTGTCTGCAATCATAGCCCGGGTCTCCTCCATAAAATCCAGACACAGTGCCGGTTTACCGCTGCGTACCCCATGAAAACAGCCGACATACGGATCCAGCCCTACAGCGTCTGTAGCCGCCTCGTACTCATGCAGCAAAAACGCGTAGGCAAACGACAGCAGCGCGTTGACGCAATCCCTTGGGGGACGACGGTTTCTGCCTTGAAAAGCAAATGCCTGCTGTTGGGTAAGCAGCATACTGTCAAAGACCGAAAAATATCCCCTTGCGCAGATGCCCTCTATCCCCCGCAGCAGATCGGCGTTTTCACATTTTTCCATTTCGGCGGATAGTCTGCGCAGCTCCTGTCTTTGCTGCACAACAAGGGTATTTTGCGGATGGTCGTGATAAAACTGCTGCAGCAGCCGCGAGGTGTTTTCGACCTTACTGCGAATGATACATTTTGCAAGGGCAAGGGATTGCGCCGGCTCGGCAAAGCATTGGTATTGTGCCTGCCGCAAAACCACATTTCCGTGGGTTTGCCCAATGACCCGAAAACGCAGCCTGCCGCGGGGTGACACGGCGGCAAACGCAATTCCGTTTTGAGCGCACAGCTCCATAAAGCCGCAGGTTGCCGGCTGATACGCGAAGCTGATGATCTGCCCGATTGTACACAGCGGAATATGGATCGGGGGTTGACCCTGCTTACACGCTTTTGCCGCCGCGCCCTCTCGGTGAAGCTGAATAGTCTCATCACAGACATACAGCACATCCTTAACCTGATACATACAACATACCTTCTTTCTGTTATTTCTCTTTTGCGAATCGGAATATACGGTTTTATTCACAATAACCAATCGGTTTTGCGCCTGATTTTAAGACAAAATAACAACATTTCTCTTTTTTGGGGGGTAGAACCTCCTGTTTCCGCGGCATTTTTGACCCTGCTTTTTGGCAGGTTCTACGGGTTCTCCTGATCTTTTATAGCATTTTTTAAAAGAAAACTTGACATTTTTCGACTGATCTGCTATATTGATTCTACGGATTGCATAAAAAGATGCTCAAAAAGTTGCCCGGATTGCACCAGTTTTGCTGATGCAATCCGCACCCCTCACGGGGACTGCAAC
>DCHC01000060.1 GCA_002314755.1 Faecalibacterium sp. UBA1762
AATCAATTTATCGAGGTTCCCTTTTCTCATTATAACGAATTTATCCTTTTGTTTCCAGTCTTTTCTTACTGAATTTCAAAGAAAACGGCAGAACTTCCTGCATAAACACGAAAAAGCTCTGCCGTGACTTTTCTACTGATTATTGTTTATTGCTGTGACTCAGATGTTCTCTGTATGAGATACCTTGAACTCTTCAGTATCAAAGTTTACTTCAACCACGGTGCCGTCAGAGAAGGTGGTACGCTGTATACGGCGATCCTCGCTGACGAACTCGTGCCGGACCATCTGACAGTGGGTCAGCTTTTCAGACAACGCGCAAACCTCGTTAACACGGGCAACCTGTGCTTCATCCGCATCGATATCGCAGTAGATGGGGTTACCGTTCAGCAAGGCATGCGCATACCCACTGTCGGTCTTGGGGATACACCAACCGCCGCGGGTGCCCTTGTCTCCGATCCATGGCACAATAATGCTGTCATGATATACCAGGTTAAACAGCGGAATAGCAATTGCGGACATTTCGCTGTTGGGTTCGCCCAGCTCTTTGGTGTAGTAGGGGGCATGATGCACCAGTGCAATGCTCTCCAGCACAATTTCAGCAGGCTCCTCCGAGGAGGGGATAATGCCCCGCTGAGTCAGTATATCAAAGCACCGGCGGCGGTACTCCACACACTCCTTACGGGTCATGCGATGATCGGGATGATTGCACTCATCCAGCGTAATAATACCGAAAACATCCAGATAAGCCGCTTGAATGGGAATACCCAACCGTTCAAAATGGTCAAAGTTACGACGAACATATTCCGGAGCCTTTGCTGCGCAGAGAACGGTCTGCTTGCCGCCCTCCCAAACACTGCAGTAGAAACGGCTGCCGTCAATGTTCAGCATGGCATTTTCAATATCAAAATCCGGGGCCTCATAGTAATAGTCACGGTACTGGTCATGAATACCGAAGATATAGCCCTCAGCCGCTACGGCCTCGCCCAGCCGCTTCATTCCTTGGGCACCGCCGGCATTCTGGTGAGGCGGGAACGGAGAGGGATGCAGACGGTCGTATCCGCCCTTACCCCACCCATCAAAGTGGGTATACCCTTTTTTCAGTCCTTTTTGGTGCAGCTCATGAATCTGACGCGCACGCTCGTCAAAGGTTGTCCAGCGATCGTTATTTTCCGGATTCTCTCTGTCGTAGAACTCAGAATCAGAAGAGATCACATGGGCAATATCGCTGTGGATCACTGCGCAGCCGGGTAGTTTGCGCAGGTTGGGGTTGCGTTCCATCTTCTCACGCAGCGTAACGATACGCCCCATCTCTTCGGCATAGTCGCGATATGCATGGGCGATATCGTTATAGTCACAGTCCTTCAGCATCCGGTACAGCATACGGCGGGGATAGGCCAGATGTCCCAAACTGGTGCGCCACAGAGGAATTACCTTACCGTCGGTGAACTCATACTTTACATCGTAGGGGGTATCATATACGCCCAAATATCCGCCTTTCCCCCAAACCTGACCGTACATAGGCATATAGCTGTCACGCTCCAGCACACAGCCGGTACAGATGGGACCCAGGGGAATGTTCATTCCTGCCGGAACCAGGGTGCCCTGCATACGGGACAATACGGTATAGCCCTCACCCTCTTTTGCCTCAAACAAAATCGGGCCGGGCCAGCTGACAACATCCAGCTCGCACTCTTTGTCATTTTCCACGCGCACTTCAAAATAAATATCACCGTTGGTCTGTTCTAACCAGGCAAAGGTATGCACCTCAATTTCGCTGTCCTCGAAGCCGGTATATACAGCACGGACGCCGTCAAGGGTTCCTTCCGTACGTCGCTCAACAGATTTCGGTGCGGGGAAATTTACCCGACGACCGTCTGCAAAACGGATATGGGGGGTACCAACCTGCCAAAGCTGCTCGCTGCCATCAGACAGTTGTTTTGCCAGCGCATAGCGGTCCTCAGCTGCACAATAAATCAGTTTATTGCCGCAACCGGTTACGGAAAAATTCTCCATAGTGAGTGTTCCTTTCTCTCGCTCAGGATTGATAGTATTATATCTGTAGTATATACAGATTTTCACAAATATCATATTATCAGTATTGAGATAGAGTGTCAAGTCCCGATTTTCCGCATTTTTTGCAAATTCTTTTTCTGCTTTTTGTCTGTTGCAATACATTTTTTGCCATTCATTTTTTTCTTGCCGAAAAGAGTGATATGACAGGGTCGTAGCTTGCTATTATCAGGTGGGTATTGTATCATACAGGTAATCTGTATACGGTTTTTGCTGTGTTCGCAGCAGTCGATAAAATCAATCAGATAGAAAAGGAATTATAGCCATATCTCAGCTGATAGATCCATTTCGTTTCAATCAATTGGAGTACCCTGAAAAAGCAGCCAAGCAGACCGTCATTTGACGATTACAGAAAAGCAGAGTAAACAAGCGTCCGGTTGAAAATCAGCCGGGCGCTTGCTGTGAGATGTCATACATTACAGACGATTGTCCGAGGGGGGGTAATACACGCCGCCGTTCAGTTGGGGGTAGCGGGAGCTTGGAATATAGTCCGGCGGGGCCGCAAACTCAAATTTCAGCACTGCAAGACCGCTTTCATCCGGGCAATTTCGGGGCAACTGTGTCATCTGGATGCGGTAGCCGTCATATGTAAAGGGGATGGAGCTGCCATCCTTCAGCAGAGAGATTCTCTTCGGGGGTTGACGGAAGCCCCCCACGCCGAATTCGCCTCCGGTTGGCCAGACAAAGAACCATAGATAATAGGTTTTTCGGTCGGACTCGGCTGAGAACTTACAGATATACACCCAGTATGGGTCGGGCAGAATGGCTTTTTGTCCATAGGCGGCGGCGCCGTTGCGCTGCATCCATTTTCCGACCTGGCACAGGGGGCGGATGGCATCTTCGGGAACAGAGCCGTCCGGACGGGGGCCAATGTTGATCAGCAGATTACCGCCGGAATAACAGCATTTGTTGATCATCTTCAAAATCTGTTGGCAGGAATAGGCGTAGGGCTTTGTCTGTGCATCATCCACATAGCCCCAGGACAAATCGTTAAAGGTCATGCAGGCCTCCCAGTCCCGGTCTGTGCCGTTGATAGCGCCCTCCAGCGTACCGAAATCCTCCACCAACCCGCTGCGGTCGTTGATGATGATATCCGGCTGAAGGGCGCGCAGCCGCTGGTTGCGTGCCAGCGAATCCCACCCTTCGGCGGTTTCCATCGGGGCGTTGCCATCGTGCCACAAAATGTCGATTTTTCCGTAGTTGGTAAGCAGCTCCGTGTTCAGTGCTTCGATATAATCCAAAAAACGGCGGCGAGCCTCCCGGTCAAAGGCACAGCGCCACCCGTCCGGGTGGTGCCAGTCCATCAGGGAGGAGTAGAGTCCAATCTTCAGACCGTATTCCCGGCAGGCATCGGTAAATTCCCGTACAATATCCCGATGAGGGCCGAAATTTATACTGTTAAAGGGGTTCACCCGGGAATCCCACAGGGAAAAGCCCTCGTGGTGGCGGGTGGTAAGCACAGCGTAGGTGCAGCCGGTTTCCTTGGCCAGTTTGACCCATTCCCGTGCACAGCCGACTTTGGGTAAAAAGAGATCTGCCAGCTTTTCATATTCCTCTACGGAAATGCCTTCACACGCCTGGATCCATTCTCCGCGCCCAGGCACGGAAAACACGCCGTAGTGGATAAACAAGCCCAGTCTGCCGTCCCGCCACCACGCCATGCGGCGATCCCTGCTTGCGGCAATCTCCGATTCATAGGTTGCTTTCGGTAAAAGCTCTTTCACGGTCTCTCCTCCTTCTTTTTTTCTAAGCTGATTTCACCCTTTATTATAGCTTGTTTGCCCTTGCTATCAGCCTGTTGCTGTCCTACTGCCCTGCAAGCTGTGTTTTGCTATGGTGTAACTTATTGTAGGAAAACAAATAAAAAAGTACAGAAATCATCTCAAATATGGTTTAGGTAACCTCTAAAAATTCAA
>DCHC01000057.1 GCA_002314755.1 Faecalibacterium sp. UBA1762
CTTTTTTCGACTTTTTCATCTTTTTGCGCGGATACAGCATTATTCACAAAACTGTCAGTAATCGAAGATTCTTTTTGCAAAAAGCTTTCAAATTCTTCTTTAGAGTACAAGCTGTTCAGTACCTCTAACAATGCTTTTTTGGAAAGTCGTACCGGAAGGCCGGCTTTTTGCAATAGCATTCTACGGCGATCAGCCGCACCAGCGGTACCCGATATACCCATCTCAAACAAATCCGCATAGGTTATCCTCTCCCCTGTTTTGGACTGTACAAGAGGTTGATCTGCCTGTATCAATAAACGGCGCAGCAGATCAATGTTCATTCCCTCCACGCCCAACAAGCCCTCTTTGCCAGGACGGGCTTTGCGTTTTTCTTTTCCCGCTATACCAGGAATATAGATATTTTTTACAGAAATGTCCTGCGCAATATCATTGATAAAACGTCGAATCCGAAACCCTGCCGCATCACTGTCGGTAAGCACCAACAGTCCCCGTCTGCGCCCAAGTTCCACGATCAATTGTTGTTTTTCTTCGCTGGTAAATACAGAAAAACCTTCAGTTGTAATGATTAAGCCATCTACAAGCTCCGATAGCTTTGCCGCATCGTATTTTCCTTCGACAACCAGAACCGGTTCCAAACGTATTTTATCCATCACTGTTTCCATTCATCGCAAATCATCTCTTGTGTCAGGGAAAGGATTAACCGATCAGCGCACAAAGCTCACATAAAGCGGTTTGAAGCTGTACAGCATAATCTAATGGGGAAGATTTCAAGCCAACGTCCAGCTTAAGTAGAATAGACACCGCCTCCCGCAGCTGGTCCACCGAATAGCGCGACGCGTTTTGACTCGCTTTTTTTAGGCGGTAATCGTTTCCTGTATAATGCAGCTGCGTTTGTACGGCACTATAGCCCAAATGATGAGCGGCCGCCGTCTTAACACGAATCATATCAATATACCCAGTTGTCAGAGCGGCTGCGATAGCGACAGGCTCATTACGAAGATACAACAGTCGGTTTAACATGTCAAAAGCCGGTGCAATCCTACCTGCTGCTACAGCCTCCACCATCTTAAAGACATCCGCCTCCACTGTATGACTGCCCAGGCTCTCCACAACTGACGGATCTACGGTTTGATAATCTGCCCCTGCCGCCAGCTTGGCGACCTCGTTTGAAAGCAAAAACAGATCGCCATCTGAGTTATCCGCCAGAAGCTGAGCCGCAGCATCCGTAATTTTTGCACCTTGATCTTTTGCCAATTGGACAGCTATCTTTTTGGCGTCGCCCGGGTATAGCGTGGGTAGGTTGATCCATTTACCGTTTGAACAGACTGCATTTTCCAATTGCTTAGCTTTTTTTGTAGTCTTGTCTTTATCACTTTTGCACAATATCGTGATAACAAAGATAGCATTCTCGGTATCCTGAAGCAGATTGCAAAACTCCGCAATATCACTGTCCGAAAGAGCAGAAAGCTGTAACCGGTCAACCCGGATAAGCCGTCTTGTGGAAAAGAAAGATATAGTACCCGCTGCAAGAAATGCCTCTTCCAAAGTGAATTCTTCCCCGGGAATGCGGGTCAGCTCGCTGTCATTCCACTGCTGCTGCAGATACTCTGTCAGCCTGCGGGCGCAGCTGCTCAATTGATACTCATCTGTTGCAATAAAACAGATTGCGGACGCCGACAGCGCCTGCTGCTGTAGATCAAGCCATTTTCTTTCATCCATCTTACTAACCGTTCCCGCTTCTATACAAAATTCTTACCGATTTCCACCGAGTGGCTTACACGAACTGCTTTTCCTGGGCGCAGCCAAAGACAGATTTCTTTTGCTGTAGCACACCGTTCCACCTGTACATTTGACAACCATTTTGGCAACCTGATTCCAAACAACAGGTCTGTCTGCAGTCCATCCGGCACAGATATGCCCGCAACAAAAGCGTTTATTACCGGATAGTTTGAACAGTCAACCTTACCGCTGCAAACCCCGACCGTGTAGTTTTGTATTCCAATCAGCGCCAGATAGCCCTCTTTTTGAGATATCACCGCTAACTCAACAGTCTCCAGGCCAGGCAGTTCGTCAAACATACCGTCTGCCTGGCCAGGTTGCCAATCCAGCCTGCCCAATGTCTGCTCGATTTCAGCAGCAAAATCCTGCTCCGAAAGACTGATCACAACACGCGGATTGGAAAGAGTATGTTTTTCCATGTAATCCTGTATCGACTGCAAATTTGTGCGTTTCCCTCGAAAAATAACGCCGCATTCTCCGTTACAGCTGATCACCACAGCAGGGTTAGTTGAATCACCTACCGGAGCAACGGAAACACAACCTGCATTCAAAAGCGATGATAAACCGATACCAACAACCAGTAAACCGACACCCGTTAACAAAAACCACTTTTTAAGGTGGCTTCGATACCAAACGACAGCTACAAGCATGCTGCAAACTACGGTAAAGGCCAGCCAACCACCGGATACACCTACTCTGCGTGGAAGCCATTGTAGCGCTTTTTGTGAGAACCACTCCATGCCAGAAAGAAGTCCGGAAAGTAATCTGCCGGATATCAACAGGCCACCTGTACCTAAAATACAGTGTGACAACAGAAAGACCAAGCCTGCGCACAGCAAAACACTCATAAACGGAATGCAGACAACATTACAGGCGAGGGTTGCGAACCCAACACTGCCACCCTGCAAAGCAATAACCGGCAGGGTAAAAAAGGTGATAAAAAGCGGCAGCGCAATCGCCTGCAAAAATCGGCGCAAAAAAGTCGGCAAACACGATTCTTTTTTCCCGTGTCCTGTTGTAACTGTTTGAAAACAGATAGCGCCCAATGTCGCGGCAAAGGAAAGCTGTAAGCCTGTGTCACAAACCGAAAACGGATTTGCACCGATCAGCAATAGCATGGCAATTCCCAGTGAGGTAAATGCATCCTGTTTTTGCAGTAAAACCGGTGCCATCAGTGTCAGAATGGTCATAACACCGGCACGGACTACACTGGGTGTCAGACCGGTGAGCAGCATGATCAGAACCACTAAAATGCAGGAACCTGCATTACCCGCCCGAAAGCCGATAATCTGACGTAATAACAAAGCGAACACCGTGACCATCATTGTCAGATGTAAACCGGATATTACCAAAAGGTGTCCAATTCCCGCATTGCGAAACAGTGTTTGACTGCCGTTATCCAACCGCGTTTTATCTCCGACCACCATCGCAGCGGCGATACCGCCCTGACGGCGCCCCAGTAGCAGAAACCTGTTTCCCAGGTTGTGCCGCAGCTGATTAAAATAAATCCGCAATCCAGAGGCTTGCCCCTGTACGGCAAGTCCAGTTGTGTTTTGCTGCAGACACCGATTACTGACACCACGGGCCAACAAACGCAGCAATGCGTTTCCTTCCGAAGGTGAAAAGACCACTTCTCCCTGAAGCAGCTGACCGATCTGCGGATCCTGCATATCCTGGCATACCGTAAGAAACGGTCTGCACTTTTGACCGTCCACAGCGGTAACACGTAATTTAGCGCCGTATACATTCTGGTATAAGCCGTCTTCCACATCTAACACAGAGGCCGTAACCGTATGCGGTTGTTCATCTGCCAATTGCTGAACCGGTTGCTGAATTGCCCACGCCAACGCAATTCTTGCCAGAGCGAGCGCGGCGGTAAGGACAACAATAAAAAGGACTGCCAGCTTACCGTTGAGCCTCCTGTTTACAATGCCGATCAGAATACTGATTCCCAACAGTATCCCCGCTAACAGAACAAATGCTGTTGACGGCAGCGTACAAAGGCAGGCGAACAACACGGCAAAAGCGGTCGCACCCGCCAGTGCCAACGGTCTGACAGTCCTCATATTACCGTTCATTCCTTTCTTAGAAGAAGCGCTCACCCTTTTATCTTACGGTCGCGAGGGGAGACTATCCTTCTCCTTATTTAAAAAACAGCGGTAACTTTTCCAGGAAGTAGATATCCTTGCGGTCGGCGGCGTCGCCCTCAGCCAAAACAGCAGCCTTCCCGACGATGGTGCCATTGCTGCGATGCGCAATTGCTTCCAACGCAAGCATAGCGCCACCGGTACTGATAACATCATCCACAATCAGAATCCGTTTCCCTTCCATCTCATCCAGCTCACTCTGGTCGATACACAGACGCTGTTCATCTGCGGTGGTAATGGTCTTAACGGCTATCTCTACCGGTCTAGTCATATAGACCTTGGATTTTTTTCTGGCAGGATAATACTTTTTACCACTTTGACGACTCATCTCATAAGCCAGTGGAATACCTTTCGCCTCCGCAGTCAAAATAACGTCGAACTCCGGCACAATCTTCAGCAGCTCTGTTGCGCAGGCAACCGTCATTTCTACATCACCAAACATAATAAATGCGGCAATATCCAATTTATCGCTAACCGGACACAAGGGCAATTCTCGGCTTAACCCGGCAACTTCCAAATGATAGGTTTTCTGTTCCATTTCTGTACCTCCTTATCGTGCAGCAGATAGATATCTGCTGTGAAACCACATGTTTCAATCCGTATCAGTCAAGGAGAATCAGCCTGCCGGCCAACCCATTGGGCGACCCGCCATCACATGAAAATGCAGATGATGGACTGTCTGCCCGGCATCCTCTCCGCTATTGGCAATGACCCTGTATCCTTTTTCCAGCTTCAGTTCCTTTGCAAGATGAGCGATCACTGCGTAAATATGACCGACCACAGCCGCATCCTGTTCCGTCACTGCAGCGGGAGCTTCTATATGCTGTTTGGGTACGACCAGAAAGTGTACCGGAGCCTGGGGATCAATGTCATAAAACGCATAGCAAAGCTCATCCTCATACAGCTTTTCAGAAGAAATTTCACCTGCAATTATTTTGCAAAATAAGCAGTTTTCCATAAGGCAACCTCCATTTTATGCCGCCTGTTGAAGCGGCATTTCTTCTCTCTCAGCATCAGAGTCTTTTGAGAAAAATCGGATACCGGACCGCTTTACGAAAAGCAGTCCGGCCCCGTGATAACTGTTTTTTACAGTGCTGCGCCGACAATTCCGGCAGCCGCATCCAAAGCAGCCTGCACCTTATCGGCATCCTTTAAGCCTGCCATGGCGATATCGGGACGGCCACCGCCCTTACCGCCGGCAACAGCAGCAATATCGCGAACCAGCTTACCGGCTGCAAGGCCCTTCTTTGCTGCATCGGCACCCACGCCAACCACCAAAGAAATCTTCTCGCCCTGCTGCGCGCACAGCACCAGCACGCTGTCAGCGTGAGAGTCTCGTGCCTTTTCAACCATGCTGCGGGCATCCTCTGCCGAGGTATCCTCGCAGAAAGCAGCATATACAGCAACGCCGGATACATCCACAGCATTGTCAAACAGATTCTTCGCCTTATCTGCGGCAAGTTTTGCCTTCAAAGCGTTCAGCTCGGCAGTGGTTGCCTTGAATTCCTCTACCATGGCGGCAGCACGGGCAGGAACCTCATTCAGGTTACCTGCCTTCAGGGTCTCGGCAGTAGCTTTTAACTGCTCGTCCTTTTTATCCAGCAGCGCCAGCACACCGGTACCGGTTACGGCCTCAATACGGCGTACACCGGCAGCCACACTGGACTCACTGACAATGCGCAGACACCCGATCTGAGCGGTGTTGGTCACATGAGTGCCGCCGCAGAACTCACGGGAGAACTCCGGCACATCCACAACACGGACAACCTCGCCGTACTTTTCGCCGAACAACGCCATAGCCCCCAGCTCTTTTGCTTCGGCAATGGGCATCACGCGGGTGGTAACGGCAGCTGCCGCAAAGATTTCCTCATTGACCAGCTTTTCAACCTCGGCCAGCTCTTCCGCAGTCATAGCGGAGAAATGGGTGAAGTCAAAGCGAACTTCCTTCGCGCTGACCAACTGGCCTGCCTGATGGACATGGTCACCCAAAACCTTTCGCAGGGCAGCCTGCAGCAGGTGGGCTGCGGTATGATTGCGAGCGGTAGCCATACGGTTCTTGGTGCAAACCTTGGCAGTCAGGGTCATGCCGTTATGCAGCACACCCTCCTCCAAAGTACAGGTGTGAATGTACAGACCCTTTGCATTCTTTTTGCAGTCGGTGACCTTCAGCTTGACGCCGTCACCTTCCAGAACGCCCCGGTCTGCGACCTGGCCGCCGCTCTCTGCATAAAAGCCGGTCTTATCCAGAACAACCAGCACGGTGCGGGGCTCGTCGTCATTGGCTACATCTTCGACCAGCCTTCCCTCGCTTGCCACTGCGATGACCTTGCCTTCGCAGGTAAGGCTCTCGTAACCGACAAATTCGGTAGCGGAAACCTCCAGCGCTGCAAACAGGTCCTCGTTCCAGCTGGAGCCGGCTTTTGCGTTGTAGTCAGCGCGGGCAGTATCCTTCTGCACCTGCAAAGCCTTGCGGAAGCCTGCCTCATCCACGGTAAAGCCGTTTTCTTCGGCAATTTCCTTGGTCAGATCCAGCGGGAAACCAAAGGTATCATGCAGCTTGAAGACCTCATCGCCCGGCAGCTCCTTGACGCCCTCGGTATTTAACCGTTCCATCAGAGCAGTCAACAGATTCATGCCTTGATCAATTGTTGCATAGAAGCTGGCTTCTTCGTTGCCGATGACCTTTTTGATATAATCCTTATGTTCCACCAGCTCGGGATAAGCACCGCCGTTCTCAGTGATAACGGTATCTATCAGCTCGGTCAAGAACGGACGGTCAATGCCAAGCAACCGACCGTGGCGAGCGGCACGGCGCAGCAGACGGCGCAGCACATAACCGCGGCCGGCATTGCCCGGCAGCACACCGTCGGCAACCATAAAGGTAGTTGCACGGATGTGGTCGGTAATCACACGGACGGATACATCCGTCTTGTGAACCTTACCGTAATCCACACCGGCAATCTTGCAGACATGGTTCAAAATATTGCGAACGGTATCGACCTCGAACAGGTTGTCCACACCCTGCATGACGCAAGCCAAACGCTCCAGACCCATGCCGGTATCAATATTGGGATGCTCCAGGCGGGTGTAGGTACCTGCGCCATCAGAGTCGAACTGACTGAACACCAGGTTCCAGACCTCGATAAAGCGGTCGCACTCGCAACCGACCTTGCAGTTGGGATCGCCGCAGCCTTTTGCAGGACCACGGTCAAAATAGATCTCGCTACAGGGGCCGCAGGGGCCGGAGCCATGCTCCCAAAAGTTATCTGCTTTACCGAAACGCACCATGTGGGTAGGATCAATGCCCAGCTTCTGGGTCCAAATATCAAATGCCTCGTCGTCCTCTTCGTAAACAGAGATGTACAGCAGCTCTGCCGGAATCTCCAGAACCTTGGTAAAGAATTCCCAAGCCCAGGCAGTTGCCTCAATTTTGAAGTAATCGCCGAAAGAGAAGTTGCCCAGCATCTCAAAGAAGCAACCGTGACGGGCGGTAATGCCTACATTCTCGATATCCGGGGTACGGATGCACTTCTGGCAGGTGGTAACCCGTTTGCGCGGCGGTACAGCCTGACCCAAAAACCACTTTTTCATGGGAGCCATACCGCTGTTAATCAGCAGCAGACTCTTGTCGTCCGCCGGGGGAATTAGTGGGAAACTGCCCAAACGCAGATGACCTTTCTCCTCAAAGAAAGAAAGGTATGCTTCGCGAAGCTCATTCAAACCGGTCCATTTCATAGATAACCAATCTCCTCATATCTCCCCCGAAGGGGTAATTTATTGTTTGCGGTGGCTTGTGACAACAAAAAAGCTGCCTTCGTCCCTGCAAATTGCAAGGGACGAAAGCAGCAATACTGCATCCGTGGTACCACCCAGCTTGCATACCCTCTTCTGTTTGAAGACGGTATACCACTTTTTGTGTGCCGATAACGCAGCACGCCGCGCCGGATTCCTCACCCGGTGGCTCCAAGGCGGCACACAAAGCCTTTCTTTCGGGATCTTTCACCGCACGGCGATAACGCCGGGATCCCTTCTCTGCAAAGGTAATGCCTTATGCTTCCTTATCCAAGCCATTAACATATTGACATGCATAGTATAGCCTTTTCGGCGGGATTTGTCAATCCAAAACTTTTTGTGAAAAGCGGCAGAAGCGGTTTTTTGACCAATTTTACGGAATGTGCAGCCTGACCACACAACCGCTTACTGTGCAGCTTCAGCTTCTTCGCTGCTGTTCTTCTTAATGTCGTACCGGAACATGGCGATCAGAAGCGAGATCATCACGATCGTTTCCGTCAGAATGCCTACATAGGAACCGTTGAAATAGTCGTATACCATCCACAGGGGAGAGGCAAACAGCATCAGCAAACGGATGTACTTGGGTTTTTTCATCCACAAAGCCGTTGTCTGCAGGGGGGCGCCAATCAAGGCCAGAATATCCACCGGACCGCCCCATACGGCGACAGTAGCTATCACTTCCGCAGCACAGATAATGATGGGCATCCAGATACCGCTGCTCCAACGGTATTTATCGCGGTAGGAAAAAGTAATGTTGCGAATAAAACAGAGAATATTAATCAGTACACCTGCAGTAGCTCCCAGCATACCGTAGTGGACGGTCCAGCAGATACTGATACACACCTGGAAAATCAAGATGATTTTACGTTCATTTACCTGATAGGACAAAAACAGCAAAATCATGGCAGCTGCGCCGACCAGCTGCGCCGGGATATTCTGGGTCAATTGCTCCAACAAAGTCATAAAGGTATCCTCTTTTCTATCAATTACATCTTTTCAGCAGACAGTTTACATAATACTACATATTGCCGTTGGATGCAATCATTTCCGCGCAAGTTTTTTCCCGTTGAGATAAAACAAAGATCCTTGCGGGCACATATCACCCGAAAATTAACCTTTCCGTGCGATATGACATAAAGTAGTTTCTACCAATGTTTCAATGCTAACCGTACCCACACCGAAAATACTGGTTTCCTGCATACCATCAAAGGGGCAATCCACTGTGGCTCTGCATTTTCAATGCCGTTCGCCATCCCTAACACAGAGTCGACTGTCTCACCGTTGCAGTCTGTATCCATGCCCTGCTGCACCACCGTACAAATGCTGTTTCTGTTCTTTCCTTCGCCGTATATTCCGTTCTTGGTATGAAAAATTGAGACACCCATCCAAGCCATTTCAGCAGCAGCTGCCGGATCGCCCGGATTGATATATCTGAAATAATCTCCACGGATCTGGACCACAATCCACTCACGATACGGTTTTTTGTAAATTGCGCTGTATGAAGGATAATACCCCTTCACAAAACTATAGAATGCCACCCGCTCTGTCGTGCAATAGACATTTTTCCCTTTATTCTCCAGCCAAAGCTCAGCTCCATCCCGGGGAGTAAACCGAAAGCCCCTGTTCTCGATCAATCGCTGATACAATACAGTGAAATTGGTATCGTCATCGATCGGTGCCACTTTTACGGTATATCAGCATATAATACCCGAGGTGTCAACTGTCTGCACCGCCTGATTTTATCCATTTCCCGGGATCTTTTTCCCCCGATAAAAGCAGATTGCGGCAAAGCCCAACGCGCCACTGCATACGGCGATCAGGTGAGAAATACCGTTACCCTGTAGATATCGTGCCAGGATCGGAACCGATAAACTACCGATGCTCATTCCGAGCGCAAGCAGTCCGTAATTGATACCGCTGTGCCGAAGGCCAAATCGTTTACTTGCAAATATCGGCAGCAGCGCTGCCTGGCCAGAATAAAACAAGGTTAAACCGCAGTACACGACAATGACCCAGTTACCGTATGCGAAAGCAAAGAGAACTGAAAGGCCAGTCAATGCGGCAAAGATATACTGCGCTGTCCGCTTTAAGCCGATTTTATCAGACAACCACGGTAGCCCCAGTCGCCCGAAAGTGCTTGTAAAACTTCCGATAATGATTGCCCATGCCGCTTTGTTCTCGCTCAAGCCTCTTTGTGTCCCGATTACAATGATAATCGGACTGAACAGTAACACCGTCGGCGCGGCCGCAATCACCGACAGTAGCAGCCACCAATAATCCGCCCGCCTGAGAATATTGTAAACCGCTTCGTCATCCTCAACGGGTCTATTTGACTTCATTTCCCCGAATATGACACTGTTTTTTCCGTTCTCATTATCTGGTTCCCGTAACACAACTGCCCCTAATAAACACAGCACTGCACCAGCGCTGCCGATTACCCGAAAACACAGCCGTATTCCACCTGCTTCTATAAGGCGGCGAGCGGATACAGTTAACACGGCGCCGGATAAACCTGTCCCGCATCCAATAATGCCGGTGGCAAAGCCTCGATGTCTGCTCCACCATTTCTGTGCGCAGCTCATTACTGACGGGGCAATAAATGCACAACCTGCACCAACCGGAATACTAAAACCAACAAGCATTGTCCAAAAACTTGATTTTGGGTCCAGGCTGCCAATCCAAAAGCCCCCGCCAATACCGATTGCCCCAATCAGGCAGGCTGCACCAGCACCTATTTTGTCCTGCAGCGCCCCGCCAACAACGCAACCCACCCCATAGGAAAAGATGACCGTGCTGAATAACCACAAAACATTTTCCGTTTTCAGACAGAAACCCTCTTCTATTCCTTTTTGAAAGGCGCCCCACGCCGCAGGTATGCCGATAATCAGTTGAATGGATGCACCGGTTATCAAAATAATCACTCTGTGTAATTTAACGTTCACATTTGTGTGTTTCAAACGATTCTCCCGATAATTCAGATAAAAAATCATAAAAACAGTATGGAACATTCCGTTGTGATTATACGAAAAAGAAAAACTCCGTACAATATTTATTGCACAGAGCTTGTCATTATCTTTCAGATTAAGGCATTCACCAGTTCGTCAAAGCAAACCGTTTTTTCTTCACCGGTAGCCATTTCTTTCAGTCTTGCCTGTCCGGCTGCAACCTCATCGTCGCCTACCACCATCGTGTATACGGCACCAATTTTGTTCGCATACTTCATCTGCGGTTTCAATCCGCGCCCGACAATGTCAAATTCTGCATAAATGCCATTCTTTCGTAATTTTGCAGTCAGCGCAGCAGCTTTTGCTCGGCCTGCATCACCGATATTGGCAATGTATAGGCGAGGAGTATTCCCGCCGGGCAAAGCAACGCCCTCGTCCTCCAATGCCAGCAACAAACGCTCAATACCCATGCCAAACCCCACACCCGGGGTTGCAGGTCCGTCAAAATCAGTAATCAGGCCGTCATAACGACCGCCACCGCAAATGGTTCCCTGCGTACCGACACCGGTATGGATAAATTCAAAAACAGTATTGCTATAGTAATCCAACCCGCGAACAATAGTCGGATTGACCGTATATGCAATACCCTGTGCATACAGTGTCTGCTTAACCTGATCAAAATGTTGCTTGCAATCATCACAAAGATAATCCAGCATCAAGGGTGCACCTTTACCAATATTTTGACAGATCTCACTCTTGCAATCCAGAATACGCATCGGATTGCGGTCAAGACGCGCCAAACAGGTTTCACACAGCTGATCCTTATAGCCGGCAAAGTATTCCTTTAACGCCGCGTTGTATTTGGGACGGCATTCCTTGCAGCCGATAGCGTTGATTTCAAGGCGCACCTGCTTCACACCGATATCCTTTAATATCTGGTCTGCACAGGCAATCACTTCGGCGTCGGCAAAAGGGTCATGAGTTCCAAAGCATTCAATGCCAAGCTGGTGGAACTCTCTTAAACGGCCTTTTTGCGCTTTTTCATAACGGAAACAGCTTTGGAGATAAAAGGCCTTAAAAGGCATAGCGGCACTTCCAAGCACACCGTTCTCTAAAACTGCACGCGCAACACCGGAGGTACCTTCCGGACGAAGCGTAACGCTGCGGTCTCCTTTATCTAAAAAGGTGTACATCTCCTTACTGACCACATCCGTCGTATCCCCAACACCCCGAGCAAAAACCTCGGTATGTTCAAAGGTGGGCAAGCGGATTTCCTTATAACCGTACAGTTCTACGGTTTTCTTTAATAAATTTTCGGCATACTGCCACTTGCCAACTTCATCAGGCAAAATGTCCTGTGTACCCTTAGGTTTAGAATATTTGGTTGCCATATATTACTCCCCCGCATTTCGCATATGTATAATTCACAAAATATTATAAAGGCTTTTGTACAAAATTGCAACTAAAAAATAGTGTGAAGTTGCACCGATAATATATGATAATATATGATTGGGTAACTGCACAGAGTGAGAGTTAAATGGAAGTGCACCAAAAAAGACAGG
>DCHC01000014.1 GCA_002314755.1 Faecalibacterium sp. UBA1762
ATCAATTTATCGAGGTTCCCTTATAACAAAGCAGTCATACTTTTCCATCAACGGCGTCAGCATCGTAATCTGTTCAAAATGGCCGCCGGAAGAAGCAGCAAAGCATATTTTTTTACTCATAACATAATACCCTTATTCTGAATTTGATTACCACAAAATTCATAAGACGCAAGATATCCGACCAGGCAAATTGCATTTCTTATCGGATAAAACAAACCGGTTTTATAATCTTTTTTCTAATAGAAAAGCTGTATAAGTAATATTGATACTGTTCACCTTAACAAAACATGATATAACTAAAAATTACAAAAAAGTCATAAAATCTTGATTATATACTAATAAATTAATAATACCATTTTTCAAAACATAATTCAATACCTAACACTCTTTGGTTCTTTTCTTTATTCCGTGAAAAGTTATGCAAAAAGCGGAGGACACGAGAGCTTCAGCTTTCCGACAACGAGATAAATCATACATTCGTAGCCGATAAATGTGTGGAATCCTCTCGCTTTACCTTTGCCGGCTTGAATCAAAGAATTGATTCCCTCTGCTATGGCGTTAGTGACTCTCTGGTAAAAATAGACAAGAATTGTTTGCTTGTGTTCTTTCAGTGTATTTGCTACCTTTTTCATCGGCTCTAAACGACTCCTTCTTAGCCAACAGATAAGGCGTTTGAATACATCTTCTGCTTCCTCTGGTCTTTCGCAACGATACATCTCGTCTAAAGCTTGCACCATACGAAAAGCTCGGCCGGTTTTTGGATGTTTCTTAGATAACTCAGCAACCTTTTCCCTTTGCTGTTCCGTTTGCTTTGATCCCGGTATCATCAGCAGCTTTTTGCCGGATTTTATACTTCTGCTCTCTTTTTATGTAAGTTTTCCGAGTGACGCGCAGAAAAGGGGGGCGTCAAAATTCCGGCACGGTAAGCCATTCCCCGTCACGCAAAGCAGACTCGTGCGCAAGCAATCCGGCCGCAGTGATGTTTGCAGCAAGTACCTCATCCACCGCAGGCTTGCGGTCCTCAAGAATACTGCGGGCAAACTCATGCACCAGATGCGCATGGGAGCCGTGGTGACCCGTACAGGCATTGATGCGGTCAGATTCCTGCGGATTGGTTGCGTCATACTCGCTGGGGTAGGTAAATTTGTGCAATACCTGTGGCAGCCCTTCGCAGGGATTTTTCAGCTCGACCGGTGAACATACAACCCGCCTGCCACGGCTGCCAAAGCAGGTATCCTGCTCGTCAAACGAGCTGACGATGGGTTGATCACCCTCCCAAAAGCCCCATTCAAAGCTTTTTCTGCTGCCGTAGACCTCCAGCCCCTCTTTATACTGACGAACCGTCTCAAACAGGGTGCGGGTCGCTTCTGCTGCCAGCCCATTGGCAAACCGAAAATGCGCTGTCTCGGTGGGAAACGGATTTCCGTAGTGCTGCATCAGCTCCGGGCGCATTGTGCCGGAGCCCAAACAGGACACCCGTGCAATGCGGCTGCCGCTCAGACCCACCATTGGGGCAATTGCATGGGTGCCGTACCAAAAGGGCGGCAGACCGTTCCAGTAGTCGGGCCAAAACTCCATATCCTGATAATGGGAGCCGCGCATCAGCTGAATACGGCCCAGCTCGCCGGTTTCCAGCATTTTTTTCACATGAAAATAATGGTAAGTGTATAGGGTCGTCTCCATCATCATGTATTTTTTGCCGCTGCGGCGAACGGCGGCAAAAATATCCCGTATCTGCTGCAGCGAGGTCGCCATGGGCACGGTACAGGCACAGTGTTTACCCGCGTCCAACACCCGAATTGTCTGTGCGGCATGGTCGGGAATGCAGGTGACCAAATGAACTGCGTCCACCTCGGGATCCGCCAGAACCTGCTCAAAGTCGGCATAGACCTTAGCATCCGGATACGGTTGGGAAAAAGCCTTTACCCGTTCCGGGTTCAAATCCAGTATGCCAAACTGATAAACATCCGGGTGTTCTCTCCAGATCGGTACAAAGCTGCCTCCAAAGCTTAAGCCCACCAGCACCACATTCAATTTTCCGTCTTTCATCAGATTATCCTCTCTTTCGGCTTTTATTTGTGGTAAGTATACACCAAAATTAGCCGGTTTACCATTGAAAAAACAGGCAAAAGGATGTAAAATACAACAAAACAAGAAGTTTCATCGGGTACAGCTATCCGGAATTGAAATCAGTCGGCTCGACCCGGGCCGCGAAATAACTCTACCGAAAAAAGGATGCAGAAAATGGAAAAAGAACAACAGCTGAAAGCCCTGATCGATGAAGCGCGGTGCGTGATTCGTACCCGGCCGGAAAAAGCGACCATGGTGCAAAGAATGCAGATCATGCTACAGGCAGACGAACAGGTTGCCGGACTGCCCCAGCCCCTGCAGCTGGGGCAAGGCGTCAGCTATATCGGTGCGAACGCGGCTACACCGGTTGACGCCAACGATATTCTGGTCGGGCGTATTCCCCTGGTCGTTCCCGATGCCGCGGAGGAAAAAATAGTTGACACCTACCGGGAAAAATTCGGCAACGCCCCCTCCTGGCTGCCGGATTCCGGTCACACCGGCTTTTACTGGCAGGATCTGGTGGAATGGGGTTTACCAGGGCTGCTGAACCGGGTGCAAAACCTGCTGGATACCGACGATACCCTGACGGAAAAAGATCGCATCTTTTTGCAGGGAAAGCTTGGGGTCTACCGGGGATACCTTGCCTATATCAGCCGGTATGCCCAGGCTGCCGAACAGGCTGGTAAGCCGGAGGCTGCTGCCCTTTGCCGTGCCCTGCTTGCAGGGCCGCCCCAAAGCTTTGCCCAGGCGCTGCAGCTGTTTTTGCTGGTAGGCATTTTCTTTACCGCCTACAGCAATCTCATCTGCGTGTTGAGCTATGGCAGAATGGACCGTCTGCTTTTGCCGTTATACCGGGCAGATCTGGCAAAGGGCATACCCCGTCAGCAATTGGCGGCGTATCTGACGGATTTTTACTGCAAAAACTGTCTGATTCTGGGCAGAGGCGAGCATCAGCTTAGCGCTTATTACCGGGTAAAAAACGGACAGCCGCAGGATGACCGCTGGCTGCGTAACCCCTGCTACGATTCCCCCCAGTATATCATTGTCGGGGGATACGCCGATGTTCCCGGCTGGAAAAACGGCACTACCGGCGGCAACGAGCTGACAAATCTGTTTTTGGAATGCTGCGACCCACAGATGAAAAATCCTGTGCTGATCTACCGATATACGGAAAATCAACCGGAGGGGGTCTACCCCTTGTTGTGTCAAAAGCTTATAGAAAACGCCTCCATTCTGGTGTATAACGACGCCACAGAGATACCCGCCTTTTGCCACAGCGGTATTGCCGAAGAGGATGCGGTACAGTATGGGATGTTCGCCTGCAACTGGCCGGAAATACCGGGTCTGACCAACATCTCCTACGCTTTTCACGAGCCCAATGCCTCCCCTGCCCATATTCTTGCCCGACTGCTTACCGACGGCAAGCCCCTACCCGATATGGATACGCTGTACGCGCGGTTAAAGCAGTGCCTGCAAGCAGACCTGACCGAAGCATACCGAAAAATGAACGCCATGCTTGCCCAACGGGAGGCAGACCGCAACAGTCTGTTGCTGGTGAAAGACTGTTTCCTGCGGATAGAACCGCTGCAGCTCTCTTTTATGGCAGGCGGGCAGCCCTACTCCACCTTCTTTTACACCTTAAAAAATTTTGCCACCGCCGCAGATATTCTGACGGCTGTTGACACCCTGGTTTTCCGGGAAAAGAAGGTTTCTCTGCTTCGGCTTTCCGGCGCCATGCAGACCGATTTTAAGGAAGATCCCCTGCTGCGGGCGCTTTGTCTGAGGTGTGAAAAATTCGGCACCGACGGACCGCTTTCCAATTTCCACGCAAAAAAGCTGATGGAGCTGTATCAGGCGGTTGCCGACGAAGCCGCCGCAGCCGATAAGGCTGCCGGCGGAAAGCTGATCTGCCTGCTTTCCACCACCAATGATATGCTGCATATTATTCAGGGTCTGCAGCTTTGTGCCACGCCGGACGGTCGGCTTTCCGGTGAACAGGTCAGTGAAAATCTCTCGCCCTCCATCCTCAGCAAGCCGGACAGTCTTGCCGCACTGCTCTCCTCTATGACCAACCTGCCCTTTGAAAAGGTCGCCTCCGGCGCGCTCAATATCCGGCTACGCAAAGAGCTGTTCTCCGGTGAAAAAGGCTGCCTTTTGTTGCAGCAGCTGATGCGTAGCTACTTTGCCCGGGGCGGCATGCAGCTGCAGATCAGTGTGGCGGATACCACTGAGCTGTTGGACGCCCAAAAGCACCCGGAAAACCACCGGGATCTGATGGTTCGTATCACCGGCTACAGCGCGATTTTTGTGGATATGACCGAGGAAGCTCAAAATGAGTTTATCCGCCGGTGCGAGATGGGTCTGTGAGCTTGGGACGCATCTGTTTGATGATGCACTTTTTTATCGATTTTTGTAACAGGATATGTATTGATGAAAATAACCGAAATTCAGCGTTTTTCTCTGCATGACGGGCCGGGTATCCGCACCACGGTGTTTTTTCACGGCTGCAACCTTCGCTGCCGCTGGTGTCACAATCCGGAAAGCTTTTCTCCGCTTCATCGGATTATGCGGTTTTCGGCAAGCTGCCTGCACTGCGGCAACTGCGCACAGGGCTGCCCCGTCAACGCAGTCACTTTCGCCAATGCAGAGTGCAGCTACGACCGCGAAAAATGCACCGGCTGCGGCGAATGTACTGCCATATGCCCTGCGGCATGTATCAAACAAGCAGGCCGCGAAATCAGCACCGAAGAGGTCATCTCCGTTTTGCAAAAGGATATCAGCCTTTTTCGGGAAAGTGACGGCGGGGTGACCTTTTCCGGCGGAGAGCCCCTGCTGCAGCCGGAAGCCGTGATGGCTTTGGCCCGCTGGGCAAAGCAGCAGGGCGTTTCTACCGCGCTGGAAAGCGCATGGAATGTCCCCGCTTGCCTGACGGAGCAGATGTTGCCCTTGATCGACCGGTTTTTCTGTGATATCAAGGCCTTTGACAGTAAATTGCACGCGGCGCTGACCGGGGTTGAAAACCGGCAGATTTTGCAGAATATCCGTTTACTGGATGCCGCCGGGGCCGCAATCACCCTTCGGGTGCCGCTGATACCGGGATGCAATGACAACCCGGATAATTTACACCGGACCGCCGCCTTTGCCGCTTCCCTTTCCACCCGGCCTTGCGTAGAGCTTCTCGCTTTTCATAAGCTTGCCCAGGGCAAATATGCCGCGCTGGGTATTGCCTATCCGGCACAGGAGTATCCGCTACCCACAAGGCAGCAGCTGGAAGCCGCAGTGGAGCTCTTCGCCGGGCACGGCGTAACCGCTTTTTACGCATAACAAAAACAAATCACCCGGATGAACCTGTGCAAATAGCCGCCGTTCATCCGGGTGTTGTATTAAAGCTTTTTCGGTTTTTTCAGCATCATAACGGCAAGGCCAAACAGGCTGCCCTTCTTTTTTCGGTAGGCTATGCCGCCGTAATAGGTTCGACCGGGGCGAAAGGATACCACCTCTTTTGCGTCCAGAGCAAAGAAATCTTTGTCTGCCGTAAAGAAATCTGCTACCTTGCCCTCCTCTAAGCTGCCGAAATCCGCTTGCTCCAGCATGGCCTGCGCCGCATTGCGCGTATAAGCCATCATGGCCTGGTACGGGGTCAAACTCTCTTCGGGATTATAAAATTCCGTCATGCCCAGCATCTGCAGATACGGGTCCATATCCTGTACCGGGGAATCGGAGGAACCGCATAAACAGATTCCGGCATCGTAGATCGATCTCAGCTTTAACCGGTCAAGAATATGTTGTGGCAACACCTTATCGTAGGAATGCAGATACCGCTTATCGATCCAGGCGTAGCCGGGTTGCATCATGACTGCATACCTGCCGTGAGAAATTTTTTTCAGGGTTTCATCACTGATAAATTCGCAATGCTCAATGCGGTGAAAAGGCTTTTGCTCTTTGGGCGGCAGCTTTTCCAGCGCGTTGACCAACCGGTCAATGGCCGCCTCCCCGATTGCGTGAGAGGCGATCTGATAACCCGCCGCGTCAAACTCCGCCACTGCCCTGTCCGCTGCCTCCTGCGAATAGTAACAGTCCTGCGAAAGACCGGTATCGGTAAAGGGCTCGTAAAATGCCGCAGAATGGGACCCGACCGAGCCATCCATTTCCCAATCGCCGCATCCACCAGCACGCAGGCGTTTCAGCAGCGGCGCATACGCTTTCACCCGGTCAAAATCCGTATATTGCAGGTACAGTCGCACCCTCATATCAAAATGGCGTGCCAGCCTGACAACCAGCTTAGTCGTAATATCTTTTTTGCTGTCGCCGTTTCCCTCCAGTGCGCCCACCAGGCAGATGCCGTATTCCGCGCAGTGGTTATGGTAGTTGGCAATGCCCTTTGCCAATGCCGAAAGGTTCAGTGCCTTTCCCATCACATCCAAAATACGCCCCTGCGCCCGCTCGTTATCCTCTCCCCGTAAAATGCCGCTATGGCCCGCAGGGTCAATACCAATCAGCTGCAGCATCCGGCTGGAAAGCGCCGTAGAATGGGCGTCTATAGTATACACCATCACCGCACGGCCGCCGCCCCACTCATCTAACTCCTCCCGGGTGGGCAGGCGTTGCTCATCCATTGCAGTAATGATGTAATTATAGGCAGCGATCAGCTCGTTCTTTTTTTGCTGCGCGGCATACCGGCGGATCCGCTGCCCTACCCCTTCTACGGTGTGGGGCTGAATACCCTCCGGTGTAATATCACAGGCGGAAAAGCCAACCGACATCATAGAGACGGTCAATAGAATATGCGAATGGCCGTCAATCAGACCGGGGTATACATGCTGTCCATGTAAATTGGTTCCGCCGACACATTTTTCTGCCGGCAAATCCTCTTCGGTCGGATAAATTTTGGAAATTCTGCCGTTTTTGACCTCCAATGCGTAAAAAGTATCCTGCTCCGAGCGCATGGAGTGAAATATTCCATTATAAAACAGTCTGTTCATTTTTTACGGTCATCCTTTCCTATCAGTACGGTACTACCGAGCCTACGCCCATTAGAATGTACGCCAAAATAATGATGCCGCATACCGTGGCACTGTTGCGTTTTAAGACAGAGGTCTGCCCGATTTTTCGGCAATTCATATAGGCGGGCACGACCATTACGGCAATGATAATCGAAATCAATCCCCCTGCCGTGCGCATCAGACTCATAAAACCGCCCGGATTGACCAGCGCCAATACCAGCGAGGGCGCAGTGGCAACCAGCCATGCCAAACGGCTATTCATACGGGTAGTCTCCGCTACAATATCAGATAGCGCTAAAGACAGGGACCAATAGGTTGTCAGCATGGCAACAACGGTAAACAAGCCACCGACAAGCTGTGCCCACAGGCCAATGCCCGCCGTCCACCCGGTCATGGCAACCTGGGTGACCTGTTCGGATTTTAAGATTGCGCAAAAATTAATTACAACAATGATGACAAAGTTATTTAAAAAGCCGAGGAAAACAGCCTTTTTAATTTTTTTGCAGTCTCCGCCCAGCCCCTTTACCGCCTGCGGTACCGAGAAAAAAGCCGCCAGGGAAAACATCGCCATCCCGTAATAGGCAAGACAACCGCTGAAATTCCGTTCAAGCAAGGGCACAGGATAGGTTTTGCCGAAAAAGGAAAAAACGGCCAGCAGTGCGATCAAACCGGACATCACCGCAATGGATACCTTTTCCGAAACTCCTACGGCCTTTAGCCCCAAAAGGACTACCGAAGCAGCAATCAGATAGAAAATCAGCTTGGCAAAAAGGGATGACAGGGATGGAAACAGGCCAACCAGTATTTCCTCCGCACCGGTGATATAACCGGTCAGGTTGGTAAAAAGGATAGCGATAAGCAAGCCAAAGAAGCCCACTGTCAAAAGCTTTTTCATCTTTCCGCGAAACAAAAACTGCTCCAGACAGGCAATAATCTGCCCACCACCCTGTGTTTTCAGGGATAAATCCGCTATCATCAGGTGCAAAACATAGCTGGCGGCAAACGCCACTGCCAGTACGATTACCGCGTTGATAAAGCCGATACGCTGCGCCAGATATGGCATAGACAGTACCCCACCGCCAATGCCGTATCCGGTAATGATACAGGCTGCCTCCCATGTGGTCAAGTTCTTTTGCATTTTCTCACTCCTAAAAAAACATTAATAGCATTATACTGTATTTTTTTACTGTGCGCAACAAAAGTTACATAAACGGTCGGTTTTTCATTGACATTCGCAGCTATGTGTGCTGCGATGGGTTCACAAAGCTCGGCGTTATTCTGAATAATCCGTATGCCCGCAGATATATCGAAGTCCGAGACGCAATGCGTAACATCGGCGTTAAAGAGTTTTCCTTCTTCAACCTCAGCCATGTAACACCCGATCCGACCCAATTTTGTACTGTAACCCAGCTTGGGCACGAGTACATAGAGAAAACCGTCTTCCAGCCGAATTTCTACCGGACAAAATCTATTGATGACCGATTTATCGGCAGTTGCGACCCCTACTGGCACCGTGAATCGAGTAGGGGAGAATCTCTCTC
>DCHC01000043.1:0-30720 GCA_002314755.1 Faecalibacterium sp. UBA1762
GAGGGGTGTATGATCGATCTGCTTCTTTGCAACACAGGGCGTTTTTGTGACCGATACGGCAGGCTGCGCCGGGAGCTGCAGGGAAATTTTGCCCATAAAACGGAGATGCAGGAATATCTGCATGAGCTGGACGCCACCCTGGGTGAAAGCGACTATTACGCAAAGCGGTTTACCGTGATACCGGGCTACCCGTACCACGAAAGCTTTTTGCCGCATCTGGCAAGTTTGTGCGCGGTCTCGCTGTTGACGGTAGGTAAAAACACCGCCGTGACAGAGCTGAAGACTCATGAGCTGAACTGTATTCTTTTGGAGCGCAGCGGGGCCTATGCAGACCTGCAGGCGGTGCATATTTACCTGGGCAGCGCCTACGCCATGATAAACCAACCGGAACAGATGGCGTACCATATTAAAGCGGCGCTGACCCTTGCGGAAAAATACGACCTGTATTATATGCCCGCAATACAATATTACTATCTGCGCAAGCTGTTTAAACCGGTTCTGGCGGGGTTTGACCCCGCGTTTCAAAGGCGGCTGGAGCAGCTGAGTGAGGATATCCACAACCGGTTTTTAAAGTTTACCGATGCGGTTTCGGTGAACAGCATCTACAAGCTGCTGACACGGGATGAGTATCTTTTGCTGTATTGCGCGGCACAGGGGTACACCCACAAGGAGACCGCAACCCTGATGGGGGTTTCGGTGGGGACAGTGAGCAAAAGATACAGCGGAATTTACGCCGCCCTGGGCGTGGCAGGCAGAACGGAAGCGGTGGAGATCTACAATAAAATGGTCAGCAGCCCGGTGTGGGGCGAGGACAGCGGACGGTGAGCATAGCAGAAAAAATAGGGGCAAAGGCGGAAAAGGGATTTCCCTTTGGCCTTTGCCCTTTTGTCTTGCCTTTTTTGCGGCTATTCTTTACCCGACACGGCGTGAAAATAATCGGTGGGGGACATGCCGGTGGCATCCCGAAAGACCCGGGAAAAATACAGGTTATCCCGAAAGCCGGAAAGCCAGGCGATCTCCTGAATAGAAAGCTTGGTCTGCTTGCGCAGGCGCAGCAGCTTTTTGGCGTTTTGCACCCGCTGCCCGGTTAAGTACTGGGTGGGGGTGCAGCCCATATCGGCAAAAAAGATCTTGCGAAAATAATCCGGGTGAAAAGGGATCTGCGCCGCCGTGACGGAAAAGTCGTAGAACGGATCGGAGTAGCTTTGGTTGATGCTGTCCACCGCAAAATCCACATAGGGGTGGTTGGCATGCTGCGCCTGGCGGAACATGAGCAGATACTGCACCAGTACGGTGTACATGCTATCCAGCAGCTGGTGATAGCCCGGACGCTTGCGCTGGTAGGCGTGAAACATCATGGTCAGCAGGGTCAGAATATCCTCCGTCTCGGAATCGTGCATGATCAGCAGCCCTTCAAAGGGGAAGTCCTCATCGGAAAATTCCGCATGAAAATTCTGGAACCCCTGCAGCGCCCAGTCGGTATGGGGGGTGTGGGGCGGAATGATAAAAATATCCCCCGGGGCAAAGCTGTAGCTGCGCCCGGCAATCTCTACACTGCCGGTGCCGGTGGTATACCGGACAATTTCGCTGTAATCGTGGCTATGCAGCAGCTTGCGGTCAATGGGGGTGGAAAGCTTGCCGACATATTTTATTCTGTTCACGGTGGGCTGCCTTTCTACCGGTGTGCCGGGTTTTGGGGCGGTTCGGTAAGGATATCATATACCCAAATGTCGGTTTTGTCCATAAAAATACCGATTTTGTGCAAAAAATAATCTGCCGGGTGGGATATAATAGCGGTAGCAGAGTGGGCTGAACGGTTTGTTCGACCCCTCTTGACAGGAAACGGCTATGAGAAGGAAGAACGCTATGCAAAAAGACAGCATCGGTTTGTACGAAAAAGCCATGCCCAACACCCTGAATATGGAGCAAAAGCTTAATCTGGTTCGGGCGTGCGGCTTTGACGGCATGGAGATCAGCATAGATGAAACGCCGGAAAAAATGGGGCGGGTCTTCTCGGAAAAAGAGATTGCCGCCATCGCCGCCGCAGTTGCCGCCACCGGGGTGCCCATTCGCAGCATCTGCCTTTCCGGCCATCGCAAATACCCTTTAGGCGAGCCGGATCCCAAAAACCTGCAGCTGATGTACGCTGCGGTGGATTTCGCCCGGCAGCTGGGCATCCGGATGATCCAGCTGGCAGGGTACGACACCTACTATAACCCATCCACCCCCGAAACCCGGCAGCGCTTTTGCGAAAACCTGCAAAAAAGCGTGGATTACGCCGCCCAAAACGGGGTGATGCTGGGCTTTGAGACCATGGAGACCCCCTTTATGAACACCTGCGCCAAGGCCATGACCTATGTGGAGCAGGTGCATTCGCCCTATCTGCAGATCTACCCGGATATCGGCAACATCCGCAACGCCACCGAGCATTATTTGCAGGATTTATCCGCCGGGGCGGGGCATCTGATTGCCGCCCACCTGAAAGAGACGGTGGAGGGGGTCTACCGGGATATGGAATACGGTCAGGGCAGGGTGGATTTTGCGGGCAATATCCGCGCACTGCACCGTCTGGGTGTGCACTTTTTCACCTGCGAATTCTGGTACGACGGCAAAACCGACCCCAAGGCGTACCTTTTGCGCAACAAGCAGGCCATTGACCGGGCGTTTGCCGCCGCAGAGCAGGCTGAGTAAACCAAGCCGGGGGGCCGGGCACGCCCGCCCCGATGACGCATATAAAAAGGAGACGGTCAGATGAGCTATTTATTGGGTTTGGATAACGGCGGCACCGTCATAAAGGCCGCCCTGTTTGACGAAGCAGGCAACCAGATTGCCGTGCAAAGCGTAAAAACCCCCATGGAGACCCCCGAACCCGGCTTTACCGAGCGTTCGCTGGACAGTGTGCGCAGCGCGAACTTTACGGTGATCCGCCGTTTGGTAGAGCAGTACGGCAGCGACATTGCCGCCATCGGCATCTCCGGCCACGGCAAGGGTCTGTATATGCTGGGCCGTGACCGGGAGGAGATCTACCCCGGCATCGGCTCTACCGACGGACGCGCCATCGGCTACGAGCGGCAGTGGAAAGCGGACGGCACCGCCGACCGGGTGTACGAAAAGACCGCCCAAAAGGTGCTGGCCTGCCAGCCGGTCGCCCTGCTGCGCTGGATGAAGGACCACCGCCCTGAGGTGTACGGCAAAATCGGCACCGTCTTTTCGGTTAAGGATTATGTCCGCTACTGTCTGACCGGGGTCATCAACACCGAGTACAGCGATATCTCCGGCAGCAACCTGCTAAACCTGTATACCCTGCAATATGACCCCTGGCTGCTGCAGCAGTTCGGCATTCCCGAGGTGGCGGACGCCCTGCCGCCCGTTGTGCATTCCGCCGCCGTCTGCGGCGGGGTGAGCGCTGAGGCCGCCGCTGAGACCGGCTTAAAGCCCGGTACCCCGGTGGTGGGCGGCATGTTTGACATTGACGCCTGCGCCATCGCCTCCGGTTGTATCCACAAGGGTGATATGTGCCTGATCGCCGGTACCTGGAGCATCAACGAGTACATCTCTCCGGCCATTATCGGGGATAAGAGCGTCTCGATGAACTCGGTGTTCTGCGACCCCCGTTTTTATCTGGCGGAGGAGAGCAGCGCTACCTCGGCAGGCAATCTGGAATGGTTCCGGGATGTGATGAAGACCCGGGATTACGCCGAGATCATCGCACGCCTCGGCGGGGTACCCGCCGAGGCGTGCGATGTGTACTACCTGCCGTTTTTGTATGCCTCTAACGAGCATCCCCTTGCCAAGGGCAGCTTGATCGGCCTTGCCGGTCACCATACCGACGCCCATGTTTTTCGCGCGGTGTACGAGGGGGTTGTTTATTCCCACATGACCCACCTGCGCCCCCTGCTGAAAAACGGCACCCCCACCCGGGTGCGGCTGACCGGCGGCGCGGTCAATTCCGCCCTGTGGGTACAGATGTTCGCCGACGCGCTGGGGCTGGAGCTGGAGACGGTGCAGGATACCGAGATGGGCGCCAAGGGCGCTGCCATGGCTGCCGGTGTGGGCGCGGGGCTGTACGCAAGCTACGCCGACGCGGTGGAAAAATGTGTCCGACCCTTTGATACGGTCAAGCCGGACGCCGCCATGCATGAGATCTATGCCAAAAAATACCAAAAATACCGCCGCATTGCGGATGCACTGAACGCGGTGTGGGATGATTGAACAGAAGGGAGAGCCTTTATGCTGGAGGAACTGAAAAAGAAGGTCTGCGAAGCGAACATCGCGCTGAAAAACTACGGCGTGGTGCTGTTTACCTGGGGCAATGTCAGCGCCCGGGACACTGAGACCGGCCTGGTGGTCATCAAGCCCAGCGGCGTAGCCTATGAGAGCATGCAGCCGCAGGATATGGTGGTGGTGGATATGCAGGGCAACCGGGTGGAGGGCAGTTTGAACCCGTCAACCGATCTGCCCACCCATTTAGAGCTGTACCGTGCCTGCCCGCAGATGGGCGGTGTGGTACACACCCATTCCGCACACGCCACAGCCTGGGCACAGGCGGGCAGGGGCATCCCTTTTTACGGCACCACCCATGCGGATTATTTTTACGGCGAGATCCCCTGCACCCGTGATCTGACCCGGGCGGAGGTCGCCACTGAGTATGAAAAGAACACCGGTCTTGTCATCAACGAGACCTTTGCCGATAAGGACTATCTGGCCATACCCGGTGTGCTGGTCAAAAACCACGGTGTTTTTGCCTGGGGCAAGGATGCTGATGAGGCGGTGCATAACGCCGTGGTGCTGGAAAACGTGGCGATGATGGCAGCCGAGACCGAGCGGATCAACCCTGCCGTGCAGCCCGCGCCGGATTATCTGAAGGATAAGCACTATCTGCGCAAGCACGGCAAAGATGCCTACTACGGCCAGCGTTGAAAAATTGAAAAGTATGGATGTTTCCGTAACAGGGAACGGAAGATAGAAAAAGGAAAGGATGTTTTCAAGGATGAACAAGCAGCAAATGCAGCAGTTTCTGGCGGAAAACGAGGGACTTTTAAACCTGATACCCATCTTTTTGCCCCGCCGCTTCGGCAGCGCAGGTCACCGTCTGCGTCTGCACCCGGATGATTACTACGCCTTTGGCACTGCCCGCGGCTCCATTAAGGAGCGGTGGTTCTCCTCGGTCATCTGCGCCATGAACGGCGACGACGCCCGGCCGGATGAGGGCCTGAGCTATGTCAACATTGACGGCAACCCGGAAAACAAGGTCTCGCTGAAGGATTTTGTGGACACCCTGGGGGCAGAGCTGATCGGCAGCTATCTGTACGACACCTACGGCACCTGGCCCATGTACTCTAAATTTTACGACTATTCCACCCCGCTGTTCCACCACCTGCATCTGGATTTTGATGCAGCCGCCCGGGTGGGCAAGATCGGCAAGCCGGAGGCGTACTACTACTCCCCCCAGATGAACAACTACCCCGGCACCTTCCCTCACACCTATTTCGGCTTTGCGCCGGATGTCACCAAGCAGGAGGTCAAGGAGCGGCTGGCCGATTACGAGACCGCCGATATCCGCATTACCGAGCTGTCCCGGGCATACCGCATTCAGCTGGGCACCGGCTGGTACACTCCGCCGGGCGTCATTCACGCCCCCGGTTCTTACCTGACCTACGAGCCCCAGTGGAACAGCGATGTCAACTCCGTCTTTGAGAACATCACCGCAGGCGAGGTCTACGGCAGAGATTTCTTAGTGGAGAACCTGCCGGAGCAAGATAAGGATAACTTAGACAAGGTGATGGATCTGCTGGATTGGGATAAAAATGTGGATCCCGACTACCGCAAGCACTATTTCCGCGCCCCTATCGTGGCGGAGGACAACGAAAACTACACCGAAAAATGGATCAGCTACGGCAACCCCTATATCGCCGCCAAGGAGCTGACCGTCTATCCCGGCAAGACCGCGGTCGTCACCGACCCCACCGCCTACGGCTTTATTACCGTGCAGGGCTGGGGCAAAATACAAAATACCGACCTTGCCGCCGCCACCATGCTGCGGTTTGGCCAGACCAGCCAGGATGAATTTTTTGTCAGCGCCGACCGGGCAAACAAAGGCGTGCGGATCGAAAACCGCAGCAGCTGCGAGCCGCTGGTGTTGTTAAAGCACTTCCCCAACCATCCCGGCGTACCCCAAAAAGAGGACTGATATCCCCGGCAGGGCGGGTGACTGCTCTGTCTTGAGATAGGCAAAAGGAAAGAGAAAACCGGCAAAAGGAACACCCGGGGCTGAAAGATAGGCCCCGGGTGTTTCGGTTGTTTCGCTTTAGCCAAACAAAAAACCACCGGCTATGCCGGTGAGAGTAAAGAAGTTATACAATGAAAAAACCTCATGATATAATGGAAGTGCGGTCGGCCAACTGCACAACAAAATATCAGGAGGTTTAATCTATGAAAGAAAAAGATATAGAAAGTTTACAGCACACCACATGGAGGTGTCAGTACCATGTAGTATTTGCACCTAAGTATCGGAGAATGGTGATTTACGGTCAGATTAAAAGAGATATAGGAGAAATACTTAGACGGTTATGTGAACAAAAAGATGTTGAGATAATAGAAGCAGAGGCATGCCCAGACCATATCCACATGCTGATAAGTATCCCACCTAAGTACAGTGTAGCACAAATAATGGGGTATCTCAAGGGAAAAAGTAGTTTAATGATTTTCGATAGACACGCAAACTTAAAGTACAAGTATGGGGATAGGCATTTTTGGGCAAGAGGATATTATGTAGATACGGTAGGAAGAAATAAGAAGCAGATACAAGAATACATAAAAAAGCAATTAGAGGAGGATAAGATAGCAGATCAGATGAGCTTACGAGAGTTTATCGACCCGTTTACGGGTAGCAAGAATACAAAGGCATAAAAAAGCCCCTTCAGGGGCTGCCATGAGTCGGTAATGCAGTTGGCCGAACTTTTCGCAGCCCCTTTAGGGGTATTGTCTGAAAAATGCCCTTCTAGGGCTTACTCAAGCCCCCGGCTTAGCCGGGGGTCATGACTTCGCGCCTGATTTTTTGGTAAGCACCGGCAAAATACAGAAACTTTCTCAAAAAACTCTGATTGACATAGGTCGAAATAAACTTCATTTCAATGCCGTCATCAACCCAGTTATGCGCCAGTATTTGATTGATAACACTTGTAATTCCGCCCCGGACAGACGAATCGTTCCCGACCATTAACACTTGTGTCATTGCCGTTCCCCGTTTCATTCTATTCGTTTTTCGTTTGATGAAGCCTGAATGGACCTTAATAGTAGTATGTGTTTTTTCCGTAATAACTGTCTGCTTCATCAATTTGATTTAATACTGTACCGATAATCGGACATTGGGCAGCCTCAAGTTGCTGGATACTGTTCCGAATCATCTTTCGCGGTGTTTTTCCGCTTTGGACAACAACAAGTGCCCCGTCTACCATAGACGCAACCTGAAGCGCGTCCGCCACACCGGCAAGCGGCGGTGTATCCACTAAAATGTAATCAAATTCCGGAACCATTTTTTCCAAAAAACTCTCCAGTCTGGAATTGGATAAAAGCAACGAAGGATTGGGAATATTGCGATAAAGAGGTGCTATGAAGCCGTGAGGAATATCTGTCGGGTAAATGGTCTGTTCAGCAGTGATTTTACCGGCTAAATAATCAAGTAAATCGGAGTGATTTACCCCTTTTTCCGGAGCGATATGGTATCGACTTTGAATCGTACTCTTACGCATATCCACATCCACCATCAGTGTTTTTTTCCCGGTCTTGGCCAAAGCATACCAAAGATTCATCGCCGTAAAGCTTTTTCCCTCTCCCGGAACGCTGCTGGTGATCAGAATAGTTTTATATTGAGCGCCGCAGTAGGAAAGATTGATACGCAGGCGATTGAGCGCCTCCTGTACCCCGTACGGCGGGACCGGAAATTTTTCTAACGATGGGGCTTCTTTTTCTGTGCGTTTTCCAACGGAACCATTTTTATCGCGAGAACTATAATTTTCCAGAGGGATGGCTGCCAAAGGAACTGCGCCGACATATTTTTCCATTTCCTCAGCATTTTTAATCGTGTCATCACTGAAATAGCGAATCAGAATGAAAATACACATAAGAATACCGGAAATGGCAGCTCCGGCCAGAGTATTGCGAACCGTTCGCGGTGTGGAGGGAGAGGTCGGGACAACTGCCTTTTCTGCAATATTGACATAATTTGTCCCCATTATTTCAGGCAAAATTAATACCGTTGCCGAGGCTACCTCATTTGCAATGTCAGCTGCAGCTTGCGGTGATGAATGGGAAACCACAATGGAAAGCACTCTTGTATCCTTGACGTTTTTAATTGTGATAGAGTGCTCCAAAGAGACGGTGGTTTCTTCCTTCAAATCAAGATTGTCGAGAACATTCTCCAGCAAAGGCCGGGTCAGAATCAGTTCCTTGTAATCCAGTGCCAGCTTTTCTCCAATCTGTAGATCATTCAGACTGACAGTTTCGTCATCGATTGACGGTACAATATAAAGCTTTGAGGTTGCTTCATACCTGGGCGTTATTAAAAAATGGCAGCAACCGAATACCAGGAACGCACTAACAACTACTGCGAAAAGAATTTTCCATGCTTTTTTGCGTAAAAGGAAGAAAATTTCCAGAAAATCAATATCTTCTTCATCTTCAAATATTACATTTTTCTCCGACATTGTAACCTCCGAAATTGACATTGTATTACGGAAAAGAGCATATCGCGCCGCAAAATCCTCTTTCTGCGTATCGTTATTTTATGAAAACTCCTGTGCAACAAAATGACAGAACTAATAAAAAAGGTTGATTGTAAAATGAAGTTGGACAATTAAAAGAAAAATTTATAGTGATATACCCACATGATAAAATGCAGTTACCACACAACATTTATCGAGGGCAATCACTATGGACTGCCATCATTATATCACGGATATTCCAGAACGCAAGAGAGGATAGTATCTACAGCGAAAAGAAAGAGGCGCGATCCAAGCCTTGAAGCGGCAAGGACTGTCCAACAGAGCCATAGCCAGAGAGCTGGGTTGTTCACCTACAACGATCGGGAACGAGCTGCGGCGTGGCACAGCGTCCTGCAAATCCAATAAGGGTCGCGCTCCGAGCTACAGTGCTAAGCATGGTGAGGCTGCTTACCGTTCCAATTGGCTTCGTTCCCGGAAGCCGCACAGACTGCGTTTCTGCGGTGCGCTCGTATCCTGGGTTGTTGCTCAGGTCAGAGAATACAAGTGGTCTCTGGACGCTTGTACCGGCTACGCAAAACGCCAAAACCTGTTTCCAAATGACGAGATGGTCTGCACCCACACGCTCTACAATGAAGCGTGGGCAGGCAATCTCCCCGTTGGGATTATGGAACTGCCAGAAGCTATAAGGCGGAAGTAGACTCAGTCCGCTAAACCCCGCGAAAACAGGAAAAACTTCGGCAAAAGCATTGATCTGCGGCCTGAAATTGCTTCTCAGCAAACAGAAGAAGGTCATTGGGAGGGCGATACCGTGGTTAGTAAGCGGGCAGGAAAGGAGGCAGTGATATTCTCTCTTCTGGAAAAGAAGACGGAAAACCACATGGCCTTTCTGATTCTGGGAAAGACCCGCGAAGCTGTTATGGCTGCCATGAAGATGCTCAAAGCGGAATACGGAGAACACTTTGCACAGGTATTCAAGACCATTACCGTTGACAACGGATCTGAGTTTGCAGACTTTACCCAGTGCGAAGAAGGGGGTACAGAAGTGTTTTTTGCCCATCCCTACCACTTCATGGGAACGCCCTCAAAACGAACGCCATAACGGATTGTTTCGGGCTTTCGTTCCCAAGGGGCATCCTTGCAGAATTATTCCGCTGAGTACATTCTGTCGTCTGCGGATGAGTTGAACGCACGCCCCAGAAAGAAACTGGGATACGCAACACCAGAGGAATTGTTTGATGCATTTCTTGACCGTGTTTATGCGGTGGGTAGCAAATCCAGAAGACACTGTCAAGGCACCGGCTGTGCCTTGCCTGCGGCAGCCTTGACAGCGCCAACTGTGCTTGCTGTGTGGCGGTTAAATCCGGCTTACGCCGAACAATTCTTATTCATGTGGGTGTCCTACTTGCACTTGCAATTTTCGAACTAATAAAAAAAGAAAATTCTTTTTACAATGCTTATTAACCAGATTAAAGAGATATTGCATATTTTATCATTTTAACTGAAATAATTCAAGATGTAGATAAAAATGTTTAAAATCACCTTGTGGCGTTGCCGCCGCTTGCGACAGGATTTCTGCCACAGAAGGATATAGAACACTAAAAAAGAAAAGTCCGGGCGACTGTTACGGTAGTTTTTCTGCTACAGTGCCGGGACTTTTCTTCGTTATTACAGGCTGTTTTTGCGGCAGCCTCGCTTACTCGAAAATAAAAATCAACCGTTGACCAGTTTGTCAATAATCTCCAGACCGGCCTGCAGCTGGCTGCGGGGGCAGGCAACATTGATTCGCTGCCAGTTTTGGGTTGCGCCGAAGCCGCTGCCGGCATTCAGGCAGACACCGGCTTTTAGCAGTGCAGACTGAAAGGCGTCGGCGTCTTTTTCGTATGCGTCAAAATTGACCCAGGTAAGGTAGGTGCCCTGGCAGGGAGCCATGAAAGCCAGAGGCAGATGTTTCTTCAAAAAGCTTTGCAGATAGGCGATATTGGCGTCAATGTAGGCGTTGGCCTGGTCCAGCCATTCGGCGCCGCCGTCACTGTAGGCTGCTTCCATGGCAGAGATGGAGAAGGGGTTGGCATTAGCCACATGCAGGGTGGCGCGGACATATCTGTCCCATCCGTTACGGGTGGTTTGATTGGGTATGAATGCGTTTGCCAGATTCATACCGGCAAGGTTAAAGCCCTTGCTGGGCGAAGTGCAGGCATAGACGAAATCCGTGTAGTCGATTTTTTCCGCAAGCTTCAGCAGGGGGATGTTCTTTTGGTCGGCGCGGATGATATCGCAGTGTATCTCATCTGAAATAATCCACTTTTTGTTTTCTTTGGCAAGGGCAAGCAGTGTGGTCAGCTCCTGCTCGGCCCAAACGCGGCCAACCGGGTTGTGGGGGTTACACAGAATCATTCCCTTGACTTTTTCATCGGCAAAGGCAGCCTCCAAATCGGCAAAATCCATCCGGTAGCTGCCGTCCTGAAAGATCAGTTCGCTATTGCGGATTACACGGTCCTGAGTCTGAATTTCCATGGCAAAGGGACCGTAGACCGGCTGCTGAATGATGATGCTGTCCCCCGGCTTGCTGAGCAGATAAATCAGCCCGCTGATGGCCTGAATTACGCCGTCGGCATTTCGGATCCATTCCCCTTTGGCTTGCCAGTCAAAACGGCGGGCCATCCAACCGGTGACGGCGTTCAGATAGGTGGGGGTCAGGGTGTTGGTATAACCGTAAATTTTCTGGCCGACCCGCTGGCGCAGGGCGTCGATAATCGGCTGAGCACAGACCAAATCCATATCCGCGACCCAAAGAGGTACTGCCTCCCGGCAAGCATCCCATTTGATCGCGTCGGTATTGCGGCGATCCACCGCCTCGTCAAAATTGTAGAGCATACGGCTTCTCCTTTGAAAACAGAAATTTCTATTTGGGGTATTGTTTTGTTGGTATCACAAAAGGCAAAGCTATCCGGCATAGATTCCTCTATGGTATGAACAGCCTTGACGGCTTTGATCAGCGCTGTCGGTTACGAATACGGCGGATAAGCTGCCGAATAGCATCCGGCCCAAAAAAAATCAGGAAATTGACCAGACTCATCAGTATTGCGATTCGTACAGGCCAGCTGCCGGTGACAAAGCTGAAGGCAAACAGGGCGGCATCCACCCAGGCAAGCCATTTGATCTTGACGGGAATAACGAAAAATAGCATGACCTGCATTTCTGGGTACAGGGCGGCAAAGGCAAAAAACAGGGACAGATTCAGGTAGGAATTGGTGGCGTAGCCGGTAATAAAGCAGCTGATGACAGCACCGATCACGCCGAACAGATAGTACAGATTAAACCGGACAGCGCCCCACTGGTTTTCCAGAGCGGAGCCGATCCAATAGTAAAAATACAAACTGAAGATAATCCACAGTATACTGTCGGAGGGGGGCAAAAAGATAAAGGTGACGACCCGCCAGACCTGCCCCCGCAGCAGGGCGTCCCGGGTCAGCATCAGGTAGCTTTGCAGATTGACTGAGGGGTTGAACAGATCGGCAATAAACACAATGGCCATGCCGATGACGACCGTCATCATCAGGTTATGGATGGCATAACGGTCATATTTGTAAGAAATTCGGTTTAACCAACGCTTCATAGGGTGTGTTTCCTTTCCTATCCGGTCTCGTTAACTTTTCGGGGTCAGCTTGTGGCGTTCTCCGTTCGGCTCCACTACTGTGATGCCATCCAGCTGGCTTTTTAAGCTGGCCCGAAAACCGGCAATGTATTCCGCACGCAGGGCAGCCTGTTCCTGCTTTTCCTCGGGGGTCAGCCCCTCCGGGGTCCGACTCTTTTTGGCAAGCTCATTAATCCGATTCAATTTTGACTGTTTCATAGAAGTTACTCTTTTCCGTATTGAAGATATATTTGGCGGCTTCCGTGCCGCAAAGTCAGTTTTTACGGGCAGGTTCTGGTTTATTTCCGGAATACCGCAGCACCCCACTTTTGAGCTACCCTGATCTGAGAGTCCCCCGTGCAGAGAACGGCGACTCTGCCGCAAATAAGACGGAGGGCTTGGTCCAGGGTGTCGGCAGTGTCTGCCTGTAAAACAAGGGGTAGGCTCGCCCACACGGCAGCGCGTACCAGGGCGCGGGGGTCATCCTGTGCGTGCAGATCGATCAGGATGCCGGTTGCCTCACCGTCATCCGCATCCGGCAGAAGCTCCTCCAGTGTGTCATCACAGGGCAGCGGGGCGGAAAGAGCGTGAATATCCAGGTCCTCCAGCGGCCAAATCCGGTTCTCCAGGCATAGTGGCAGCCCTTCCGGCAGGGCAGGGGTACAGATACGCTGCAGCTGCTGCCAGATTCCGTCGCTGCACGGGGCAAAGTTTTCGGACTGCAGACGGGCGGAAAGGGCGGCAATATGGGCAGGCGTCGTCTGACAGCAGCCGCCCAGCAGGGCAGCCCCATCTTCTGCAAGCAGAGCTGCGGCCCGGGCAAACGGCTCCGGAGACAACGGTGCCTCCGGCGTACCGGCATTGGGCTTGCTGAGTAAAGGGATTGCGGCGAGCTTTTTCATGCGGGCGAGCAGCGGCAGCATTTTTTCCGGCCCGTAGCTGCAGTTCATGCCCACTGCGGCAGCCCCGGCGCTTTGCAAAGACAGAACTCCGGTCTCACAGTTTAGCCCCGAAAGGGTACGGCCGTTCTCATCTACCGTGATGCTGGCTACGGCAGGCAGACCGGCCTCCCGTGCAGCGATGACCGCAGCACGCACGTCGCCCAAATTCATCATCGTCTCGGCAACTATCAGATCCACACCGGCAGCCCTCAAACCCTCAATTTGGTGTGCGTACAGGTCGATGATTTCACAAAAGGGGGTGTTGCCCATGGGTTCGCAGAACAGTCCGCTGGGAGAGACGTCTCCGGCAATGAGAATGCGGCTGCCGTCCGGGGCGATTCTGCCGCCCCCGGTAAACTGATCTACCGCCTGTAGGGTCAGCTTCGCCAGCTGCCGATTCAGCGAAACGACATGTTCGGCCAAACCGTGCTGCTTCAGCCGACCGGCATTGGCACCGAATGTAGGGGTAAGCAGCAACCGGCTGCCGGCCTGCAAAAATTGAAGTTGCAGATCAATAAAGACCTGAGGATGGGCCAATATCCATTCCTCTACACATACGCCGCCGGGCATACCGGCAGCCATCAGGTTGGTGCCGGTGGCACCGTCCAGTAGCAGATAACCTTTTTGCAGCATAAAATGACCTCCGTTTGCAAATCTTTTTGGATAGAGAGTATCAGATTTTCAGGCGGTTTTCTTTTTGAATGGCATAGGCTGTCCGTCCTGGGGCAGGTGACGGATGACAAACAGATAGCAGATAATATGTACTGCGGTGGTGATGATCCAGGAGATAGGATAGGATGTATACAGACACTTCAAAGTGGGGTCATGGGGGAAGACGGTAAAAATCCAAACCAGCCGGAACCCGCATGCACCCAGCAATGAGACGATCATTGGCAGGACAGAGTAACCCAGCCCGCGCAATCCGCCCACCATGACATCCATGGTGCCGCAGGTAAAATAGGTCAGGAAGATGACATTTGCCCGGATGGCTCCGGCGGCAATGACATCCTGCTGGCCGGGGGCGTAGATTGCCAGCAACTGATAGCGGAAAAGATAGAATACCGCGCCCAAAAGCAGACCCAGACCTGCCACCAGTAATTCGCAATCCAGCAGGGCTTTTTTAGAACGACGGTATTGCAATGCCCCAAAATTTTGTCCGCTGAAGGTGAGAGCGGTATGATAAAGCGAGTTCATGGAGATGTAGATAAAGCCTTCCAGATTGGCGGAGGCGGCATTACCGGCAACGGCGACCGAGCCAAAGCTGTTGACGGTGGATTGAATGATCACATTGGAAAAGGAGAACAGCGTGCCCTGCAGACCGGCAGGCAGACCGATGCGCACCATTTCGGCCAGATCACCGGTGTCCAACCGCATATCCTTCAGCTCCAGACGGGTGCAGGTATCACTGCGAATTAGGCAGATCAGCACCATACCGGCAGAGATATACTGGGAGATCGCGGTGGCCAGTGCCACGCCTGCCACCCCCATCTGAAAACAGATGACAAAGATCAGATTCAGTACGACATTGACCAGACCGGATACGGTCAGAATAATCAGCGGTCGACGGGTGTCCCCGGCGGCACGCAGTACGGCAGCACCAAAATTGTAGACGGTGACGCCCGGCAGACCCAAGAAATAGATCTTCATATACAGGGTGGCAAGATCAATGACGTCATCGGGGGAATCCATCCAGACCAGCGCCTGATGCGAGAAGAAAAAGCCTACCGCCGCAAGGACAACACCGCCTGCGGTGCTTAACAAAATAGCGGTCTGCACCGCCCGGGAGACATCCTGATACTGTCCGGCGCCGATACGCTGGGCAACCACTACGCTTGTGCCGACAGAAAGCCCTAAAAACAGGTTGGTGATCAGGTTGATCAGCGCACCGCAGCTGCCCACCGCCGCAAGGGATTGGCTACCCGCCCAGCGGCCGACCACCACCACATCTGCCGCATTGTATAGCAGCTGCAGAATGCCGCTTGCAATCAGCGGCAGGGTATACAGAATCAGGTTCGGTACCAAACGGCCGCTTAACATGTTGATATTGCGTTGCTTAAACATGATACTATTCTCCGAAAAAAGCAAAAGATGACCGGAATCAAATTACATAGAGACAGGTCTGTCTGTTATTATACTCTTTTACAAAACAAAAGACAACACCTACCGGACCGGAAAACCGAACCGGACCGGAAAACCGAACCGGACCGGAAAACCGAACCGGGAGTAGTTGCCGGTCTGAGTACCTTTTCCGACGGTTATCTTCTGTTCCGGTACGGCATAAGATGAGCAAGACACGACTTTCGGGGGTCAGGGATTTTGACTGTGAATTCCGAAGGGGGGAGGCAATATGGACAGACGCCGGATCTTTTTAAAAAATGCTGCACTGTTGACCGCGGTATCTCTTGCTTTGCGGGCAATCGGTATGGTGTTCCGCATTGTCCTGTCCAATCTGCTAGGGGCAGAGGGGATGGGTTTATACCAAATTGTGATGTCGGTATATCTTCTGGCAGCAACGCTTTCCAGTGCGGGGTTGTCTCTTGCGGTAACGCGTCTGGTCAGCGAAGAGATGGTTTTGACCGGCAGACAGGGGGTTCACAAAATAATGCAGACAGCCTTCCTGATGGCGTCAGTTGCAGGCTCGGCTGTGGGGACGGTGCTGTATTTTGCCTCCGCAAGGCTGGCGGAGGGCTGGGTGGGAGAGGCAGGAGCAAAGGCCAGTCTGCAGGTGATCAGTCTGGCACTGCCCTTTATGGCGGTTTCCGCTGTGCTTCGGGGTTATTTTACTGCACGGAGAAGGGTCGGCTTTACCGGCATCTCTCAGCTTGCGGAACAACTGGTGCGATTTGGGGTCTGTATGGGGTTGCTGGTCGCTTTTGGCAGCAATAGCACGGCGTTCGGTTGTTTTTTGGTTCTGGCGGCGGATACGGTATCCGAATGGTTCAGCTTTGGCTTTCAGTTTATCGGGTACCGTACGGACCTGCGGAAGCTGAAGCCGTTGCAGAAGATGAAGAATACCCCATTGCAGGCCGGCAGACGTTTAACAGAGATTATTTTACCGGTGGCGGGGGTGCGTATTCTCAGCAGCGGTCTGTACACGGTGGAAAACACTCTGGTGCCGGAGCTCATCGCCGGGCTGGAGCGCTCTCTTGGTCATCTTCAACCCAGGGTCGAAGCGCTCAGCCAGTGGGGCAGACTAAAGGGGATGGCCATTCCGCTGGTGATGTTTCCCTCCACCCTGCTTACGGCATTTGTCCTGTTGTTGATACCCGAGCTGAGCGAATTCCGGTTGCAGCAAAAGCAGGCACAGTCGCAGAGGTTGATCGCCCAGGTGTTGCAGCTGACTCTAACGGCGGCAATCGGTATGGCGGCCGGGTTGTATCTGCTGGCGCCGCAGCTATGCGAGGTGATTTACCCCGACCAACAGATCACCTACTATCTGCGCGTACTTGCCCCGCTGGTGCCCATTATGTATCTGGAAAGCGTGACAGAGGGGATACTGAAGGGCTTGGGGGAACAACAGATCACCCTGTGGTATGCGGTGATCAATGTTGCGGTTCGGCTGGGACTGATCTTTTTGTGGGTGCCGCAAAAGGGAATGACCGGTTTTTTGCAGATGATGGTCGTGGATAATATTCTGACCGGTACGCTGCACGTCAACCGGGTGCTGCGGGTGATGAAGCTCCGGATCAATTGGGATACCTGGGTGATCCGCCCGTTGATTTCAGCCGGGGTCATGTGGTTGACCGGCACTCGGTTGGTGCAGCAGTTGGTTTACTCCGGTTGGCAGAAGCTGCCGATCCTCGCCGTTGCCGGCGGGGTATCCGCGGTGACATATGCCGCGATGCTTTCTCTGACAGGGACTTTGACCCTGCCGCAGCTAATGAAAATGCTGAAAACGGGAAACAAATCGGTAAAAAATGGTCCATTTTCTCCGCAAGGCGGTAATTAGGGACTGGTATCCCGCGTGTAAATGTGGTATACTGTTACAGTATAAATAAAAAACTCATAGTGTAAGAGGAAGCAGAATACGCGTCATGGAACTGAATACTGACTATCGGGCGCTGCCGATCTCTGAGGAGATGAAGCAGGCCATTGAAAAGATGGGTTTTACCGAGATGACCGAGGTGCAGGCTAAGGTAATTCCGCTGATGATGGAGGGCAGGGATGTCACCGCAAAAGCTCCCACAGGCACCGGAAAGACCTGTGCCTTCGGCATTCCCTTAATTGAAAAGCTGTCGCAGGAGGGGAAAGATCCGCAATGTCTGATCCTTTGCCCCACCCGGGAGTTGTGCATCCAGATTTGCGAAGAGCTGAAAAATCTTTGCGCCTTTAAGCCCTGGGTACGCATAGCCTGCATTTACGGCGGGCAGAATATCAACCGACAGATCGATTACTTGAAGGGCGGTTGCCATATCGCGGTTGCCACCCCCGGACGGTTTATGGATCATGTTAACCGGCACACGCTGCGCATTAACGGTATTAGCCGTGTGGTGTTGGATGAGGCAGACGAGATGCTGGATATGCGCTTTTACAAGGATGTGCGCAAAATATTGGATTTGTGTAAGAGCAGAAAGCAGATGCTGATGTTCAGCGCGACCATCAGCCGTGAGGTGATGGATATCGGTTGGCTGTATCAAAATGACCCGGAGGAGATTACGGTTTTGCCGGTGGAGGAAAGCCAGCCCAGGATCACCCAGTATTCCCTGCGTACCACCGGACGAAACAAGGTGACGGATATCAGCCAGATTATGATCACCGAGGGTTACAAGCGTGCCATCGTCTTTTGCAACACCAAATACACCACCTCTGTGGTTTGCGACGCCCTGTGTGAGCGCAATTTTCTAGCAGACTGCATTCATGGGGATATGTCTCAAAAGGAACGCAACAAGGTCATGGAGGATTTTCGCGCGGATAAATTTGCCGTGCTGGTTGCCACGGATGTGGCGGCCCGCGGTATTGATATCAGTGATATTCAGGTTGTTTTCAACTTTGATATTCCGGATTCCAACGACTACTATCTGCACCGCATCGGCCGTACCGGTCGGGCAAAACGGGAGGGAATCAGTTATCTGCTGGTCACCCCGGAGGACGAGCTGCGGGTGAGAAACCTGGTGCGCTGTGTAAAGGCACCGCTGAATCCGGTTAAGCTTGACCCGGACGGCAGGCTGGTGGAGGATCCGGACACCAGCTATTCCGGCGGTATCCAGCTGCTGGATTTCATTTCCTGAAGGGCGAAACCATTATTTTCGGCAGAAAAGGATGTCTGACTTTCAGACCCTATGCAAGATAAAAACAAAGGAGCAAGTATCATGACTATTACAAAGCAAACTGTCATCGGTGACATTCTGGACGCCGCACCTGATACGGCAGAATATTTTCTGGAGATCGGCATGCACTGCCTGGGCTGCCCCCATTCCCGCGGTGAGAGCATCGAGGATGCCTGTGCGGCACACGGCACCAATGCGGATGATCTGGTGGCAAAGCTGAACGCGCATCTGGCGGGCAAATGAAAAACGGACAGCCCCAGTATCTGGATGAGCGGCTGCTGACGGCGGCACAAATGGTGCGCCCCGGTGCACGCGTTGCAGATGTCGGCTGTGATCACGGTAAGCTTTCGGTCTATTTGGCTCAAAGCGGGCGAGCTTCTCATGTCATTGCTATTGATGTGCGGGAGCAGCCCCTGGCCAAAGCCAGACAGTTGGTGCAAAAGGTAGGCTGTGGGTCGCTGGTGGAATGCCGGTTGGCCGACGGCCTTTCTTGCGTCAAACCAGAGGAGATAGACTGTGCGGTGATTGCCGGGGTCAGCGGTATTACTGTGTGTGATATTCTGGAAGCCGCCCCTTGGATGCGTAACGCCGCCTATCAGCTGGTGACGGTACCCGCCTGTAAGGCGGATGTGCTGCGGGCATATTTTGCCCATAGCGGTTTTGCACTGGAGCAGGAGCAGGCGGTTTTGGCCGCCGACAGACCGTATCCGGTTATTTCTGTACGCTGGAACGGGAAGGTTTGGCAGCCGGACGAAGCCTATTGCCGCATCGGTACTCTGGCTACTGTCCAGGGAGAGGCGGCACAGCGATACAGACAAAAGGTTTTGGGGCAGCTGCGCAGACAACTGGTAGGTACCCAGACCGGCGTACGCTATTCCGGGCAGGATCAGCTGCAAATGAAAAATCTGCTGAAAGAGGTGGAGCAACTGTGCAACCGGTAACCGCAAAGGAAGTTTTTGACTGTTTGTGCTCACTGGCTCCGCTTTCTCTTGCTCAGAACTGGGATAACCCCGGTCTGCTGGTGGAAGCTGATACACCGGTCACCGATATTTTGACGGCGTTGGATATTACTGAGCGGACAGTACAGGAGGCAGCGGATAAAAACTGTCAGTTAATTGTCGCTCATCATCCGGTGATCTTCAAACCGCTGAAAAGTGTTCAGTATAATAATGTTATATATGAGATGATTGTCCAAAAGCTTTCCGGCATATGTATGCACACCAATCTGGACTGCGCCGCAGGCGGTACGGGAGATGTTCTGTCTGAGCTGATGCAGCTTTCCGAGGTAAAACCGTTTGCGGTAGGGGATGCCCAGCAGTTGGGGAGAGTAGGCGTTTTACCGCAGCCGATCAGCTGCGCGGACCTTGCCGTGAAAATCAGCGATGCCCTCCACGGACCGGTCAAGTTCTGCGGGGAATCATCCGGAACGGTTCAACGGCTTGCCGTGATCACCGGCTCTGCCGGGGAGTGTTGGCGGGAGGCACAAGCTGCAGGTGCGGACGCTCTGCTGACAGGAGAGATCAGCTATCATCATGCGCTGGACGCTGCAGCGGCAGGATTTGTTGTGTTTGCCGCCGGTCACTATGCAACCGAGGCCCCCATTGCCGGACAGCTTGCCCGGCAGCTACATCGGGCATATCCGCAGCTTCGGGTCACAGTCAGCGAGACTATGCAGGATGTATTCTCTTATCTGATATAACAGACAGTTTCTCAAAAACATCTCAATACGGTTGACCGCAACACTGGCTTGGCAGCTTTCCTGCGGGAGAATTTCTAAAAGACTAATCGAAAAGAGAGAAGTAAAGTGGACAGAAAAGAACAGCTTCATGCAGAGTTGAGAAAAAGACAGATTCCGGCAGCGCTGATTTTTTTAGGTTGTGTTATGTTGGGTTGGCTTTTCAAAGGAATGTTCTGCGCGGAACAGGAGAAAAATTACGGTTTTGTTGTAGAAAACTACTCCAATGCTATCTACGCAGATAATCCAAATGAAATAACGGTTGAACTTACTGAAAAAACTTATGGGATTCGTTTTGTCGTATCGGTCATACAAAATGACCAGGCGCAGCAGGTTGGCAGCATGATGACGGCAACTGTATCCGATCAACAGGGGACGGTGTTTGCCACAGAGAGCTTCTCAGCAGAGCAGATCGCAGGACCTGCTGCGGTAACAGTCAATGCGCAGCAACAATTTGGGACCGGCGAGCAGGTCATTCTTCGGCTTGAATGTGACGCACCGACCGAGGAAACCGGTTACCGCATTGCCATGGGCAGCAGTTTATCAAACAATATTGTCTGTTGGAAGTATAACGGGATAGAAGACACGGTTCTCACTCCCGGTATCAGTATTTTGTGTGGCCGGATCAGCCTGCGAAGAGTCGCGATTTATCTTTGCCTATGCGGACTGATAACGCTTTCGACCTTATTGCCGATTTTTATCTGGGTAAAAAAGAGATCGGCATTATTGGGATACGGCTTTTTTGTGGGCAGCAGCATCTGCGTTTGCGGCTGTCTGCAGTTTTTGCAGGGAAAAAGCGTTTCCGTGTTATCTCCGTGGATACTACTGGCAGAGTTTTTGTGCGTTCTTTCGGTGCAGATGTTCTTTTTGACGTTAACACAGCGAACAGGGAGAGCTATGCTCTGCAGTAATGCGTTGATGGTGCTTTATGGCCTTGCTGCTCATACGGTCGTTGTTTACACAGGTGTACCCTGTTCCCCGGTGACATCGGAATTTTATTTGACGTTGGTTGAAGCGGTACAGAATAGACTAATGCCGGGGAGAAGTGGGTTTTTCGCAGTGTTTGCGATTTTTGCGCTTACGGTTTTGGGACTGTCCACCAATCACAAGGTCAGTTGGACACGAAAAAACCGGTTCCGGATTGCATTTTTTGCAGTGCTGATTCTTTTGGCTTGTTGCTTTTTCTGTTGGGAGGATAACACCCAGATAATTTTTATTCTCAGAATATTGCCATGCCCGGCGACGGTTCTGTTAGCTGCCGCTGCTGCTTTCCGCAAAAAGAAAAGGGAACCGTCAAAGCCGCGTGCCCGACTCTTTTTGCTGTTGCTGTTCAACAGTGTGCTGACGGTGTACTGGGTGGAATTTCTCGGCAGCAGTTTTCTGTTGGAAAAATCACCGGGTCTGATCCTATGCAATATCTTAGTGGTGCTGGCAGTTCAGTTCTTGGCGTTTGCGCTGATTGGAAAGCTGACAGTCAGCGTAGCAGTAGCTAATGGGCTGTTTACCGTTGCAGGCATCATCAATCATTTTGTCATGCAGTTCCGGGGAAACTGTATTGCCTTATCGGATATTTTTGTTATCGGCGCGGCCATCAATGTGATGGGCGGCATGAAATATCATATCGGTGTGGCAATTGTGTACAGCGTAGTATCTGCAATTGCGTCGGTTTTCCTTACGGCACAGTTCTCTGTCTGCTTGAAAACGAAATCCCGCAAATATGCTTTGGGTACCAGGCTGGGCAGTGCTGCTGCTTCGGCAGTGCTGCTCCTCTTTACAGCCTCTCCGGTTTCTACCTTTGTTACTCGGACTCAGGTCAGTCTGCTCAAGCAGGATATGAGTTGTGGCCTGTGCTGGTCCATTATGCAAAATGTCAGCAATCTGAAGATGCAAAAGCCGGAGGGGTATTCGGAAGCACAGACGCTTGCCTGGATACGGGAGCGTCTGAATCGAACCGATGAAACCCAGCAGGCAACGCAGTCGACGGTCAAACCGAATATTGTACTGATTATGAATGAGAGTTTGGCGGATCTTTCTATGACCTGTAATCTGGATACCAATAAGGATCCGCTGGAGTATATTCACTCTCTGCAGCAGGATGAGGACCAGTCTACCTATGTCGGGCTGACCAGCGTACCTGTTTACGGTGCCTATACCGCTAACAGCGAGATGGAGGCCGTAACAGGCTATTCCATGCTGGGCTTTTCCGCAGGAACCATCCCATACTCCCAGTATTTCAATCAAAAGGTTCCGTCCTTCGGCAGCTATGTAAAGGCTCAGGGGTATGAGACGACCTTCCTCCACCCCGGTAACGCGCAAACCTATAACCGACAGAATGTCTACACCCAGTTTGGGTTTGACACGCCCTTTGGGGATGTGCCGGGGAAGGATGAATATAAAGTGCACTGGTACGCAGAGGATCGGATTCTCTACAAGGAGGTACTCAATCGTTTAGAGAACAGTGAGGATCCCCAGTTTATCTTTGCACTGACCATACAAAATCACAGCGGTTACGATTTCGATTTTGACTATGAGGAACCTGTTTATCAGAAGGATATGCAGGTGGATGAAAATGTCAAGCAGCTGAACAACTACCTTTCCGATATCAATATGTCGGATCAGGCCTTCCGCTATCTGACGGAAGAGCTGGCAAAAAGCGATACACCGACAATCGTGCTGATGTTCGGTGACCATCTGCCGCCGTTGCCTAATGAGATCATCGGGCAGATTATCAAAAAGGACGGCAGCTTTGAGGGAGGCTATGCCTCCCAGTACCTGACCCCCTGCGTGATTTGGGCAAACTATGAACTGGATACGACGGATCTTCCGGCGGAGTTTTCCACCAACTATATTTCGGCAATTCTGGCAAAGTACGCGGAACTTCCCCTCAGTGGCTGGCAACAGTATCTGCTGGAAATGATGGAACAGTATCCCGTCTGTTCGGTAAACTATGTAAAGAATGCGGCGGGTGAGATGGTGGAAGATGCAGATTTCTCTGATTATCTGAATCTGCAATATCTGGTTTTCCATGAAAAATACGACAAAATAGAAGAGTTTTTCGAGTAAGACGGTTTTATCGGGAATGAGGTAACCCTATGGCACTGGATGCTGCGACACTGGCCCTGTTGGCACAGGAACTGAAGGATGTACTATTGGACGCAAAGCTGGATAAGGTGACCCAGCCTACCAGAGATGAGGCAGTACTATCTCTGCACACTCGGTCGGCGACCTATAAGCTGCTGCTGTCTGCCCGCAGCGGTTCTGCCCGGGCGGGTATCACCCATGAGAGTTTTGAGAATCCGGAGGTGCCGCCCTCCTTCTGCATGCTGCTGCGCAAGCATCTTGCCGGCGGCAGGCTGGTGGATGTGCGCACCGAGCCGCAGGAACGTATCCTTTTTTTGGAATTTATCTGTACCAACGAGATGGGCGATCTGGTCAACCGTGTATTGGCGGTGGAGCTGATGGGTCGGTACTCCAATTTAGTACTGGTACGCAAGGAGGATAACAAAATTTTGGACGCGCTCAAGCGCGTGGATTTTGAGGACAGCCCAGTCCGTCAGCTGTTGCCCGGGCTTGCTTATACCCTGCCGGACCAGCCCGACAAGCTGCCTTTTTTGACAACCGATCCGGACGTCACCGTGGCAGCTGCCTGCGGGTTGGCATTGCCGGTTTCGGATGCACTGATGAAAAGCGTGACCGGGGTTGGCCCGGTTGTCTGCAGAGAGGTCGTATGGCGCTGCTTTGCCGGAGAGGACCCGGCAGCCGACAGTCTGTCGGCGCAGCAGCGGCAGTCCCTTGCCCGGGCACTGTGGCAAACAGTGACGGAATACCGGACAGATCCCCGGCCGACGATGGTGATCTCCGCCCAGGGCAAACCGACCGAGTTCAGCTTTATGCCCTTGCAGCAGTATCTGCCGGGCTGTACCCTGAAAAGCTACGGCAGCCTCAGCGCTTTGCTGGAGGATTACTATAGCACCAAGGACGCCGCCGAGCGACTGCGGCAAAAAAGTCGGGAGCTTTCCAAGCAGGTACGCAATTTGCATGAGCGTGCATTGCGAAAACAGGATGCCCGCCGCAATGAGTTGGCGGAAAGCGCAAAGAACGAACATCTGCGGTTGTGGGGAGAACTGATCAGCGCCAATTTGTGGCAGATTTCCGCCGGGAAAAAGTCGGTTACCCTGAATAACTACTATACCGACGAGGATATTGAAATTCCGCTGGATCCCCGCTGGTCTCCAACACAGAACGCACAGCGCTATTTTAAGGAATATAAAAAGAAACAAACCGCCATTCAGATGCTGACCGAGCTGTTGAGGCAGGGCGCGGTGGAGATAGACTATCTTTCCAGTGTCATGGACGAAGTGGAGCGTGCGGCAGGAGAGCGGGAGTTGAATGATATCCGCGCAGAGCTGAAGGAACAGGGGTATCTGCGGTACTTTAAGCAGAGAGAGCGTAAGCAAAAGCCCTCCGATTTTATCCGGTACCGTTCCACTGACGGTTTTGAGATATTGGTGGGCAGAAACAACACGCAAAACGACCGTCTCACCCTCCATACAGCCCGAGGTAAGGATCTGTGGTTCCATGTGAAAAATGCCCCCGGAAGTCACACGGTGGTGATCAGCGAAGGCAAAGATATTCCAGATTCCACCCGCACCCAGGCGGCAATGATCGCAGTGACACATTCCAGCCAGAGCGGGTCAGCCAAAGTGGCGGTGGATTTCACTGAGGTGAGGGGTATCCGTAAGACGGCGGGTCTGCGGCCGGGTATGGTTTTGTATGATCATTACGAAACCGCCTATATCACTCCGGATGAGGTGCTGGTGAAAAGCCTGAGAATTTCGTCAAAATAGACAAATTTGCGGATGGAAAGTTATAGCAAATACATGAAAAAAATTATTACATTTTTTACAAAAGCCCTTGCATTGCGGGGGCTTTTGTGTTATCATATTCTATGGCTGCAAGCGGCTTGTACACAAAACAAGCGTGTGCAAGCTGAAGATATGCGTTGAAGCGGGAGGTTGCCGTTCATCTTGGAAGGTTGGACGGGTGTTTCCGTGGAGTATGTCTGGTCAAAGAACCGGGCGAAAGAATACTGATGGCAAAGGGTTATGTTCACCGATGTTACTCCGGTGAACCAATTTCCACGCTAATTTGCTGAGTATCTTTCCGGTAGAACTGCAGGGCGGTTCGCCGGATTTTCTGATGCAAAAGCGTGACACACCCGGAGCGGTGTACAGTATTTATCGTACCGCCCAAGTCAAAATCTATAAGGAGGCGATACCATGGCAGTCAAGGAAAAAATCAGAATTCGTTTGAAGAGCTACGACGCTCAGCTGATCGATACCGCAGCGGAGAGAATCGTTACCACCGTTAGAAATACCGGCGCACGCGTTTCCGGCCCCATCCCCCTGCCCACCGATCGTGAGATCGTCACTATCCTGCGTGCCGTCCATAAGTACAAGGATAGCCGTGAGCAATTCGAGATGCGTACCCATAAGCGCCTGATCGATGTTCTGAAACCTTCCAACAAAACTGTGGAGGCTTTACAGGGCCTTCAGCTCCCTGCCGGCGTTGAGATTGAGATCAAGCTGTGATTGAAAGGTTCAGTACCGCTGAAAACCATCAGACACACATAACACGATCAAAATCCTGACCCACAGAGAGGTCATGTTGATGCGAGTGCATCAACCAATAACCTACAAGGAGGCATTACACAAATGCAAAAAGGAATCATTGCAAAAAAGGTCGGCATGACCCAGCTGTTTGATGAGAACGGCAAGGTAGTTCCCGTAACTGTCGTGGAAGCCGGCCCCTGCACCGTGGTGCAGAAGAAGACCGTCGAGTCCGACGGCTACCAGGCTGTTCAGTTGGGCTTCGGTGCAGTCACCAGCAAGCATCTGACCAAGGCTGAGGCCGGTCACTTTGCCAAGGCTGATGTCGCCCCCAAGAAGACCCTGCGAGAGCTGCGTCTGGACGATATCTCCGCTTTGAACATCGGCGATATCATCAAGGCTGATGTCTTTGCTGCAGGCGACGCCGTTGACGTTGTCGGCATCAGCAAAGGTAAAGGCTACGCCGGTTCCATCAAGCGTTGGAACAACCACCGTCTGCGCGAGTCTCACGGTACCGGTCCTGTGGCGCGCCACGCCGGTTCTATGGGCTCCTGCTCCACCCCCAGCCGCGTCTTCAAGGGCAAGAGACTGCCCGGACATCTGGGTACTGAGCGGGTCACCGTTCAGAATCTGAAGATCGTCAAGGTTGACGCTGAGAATAATCTGATCGCTATCAAGGGTGCAATCCCCGGCGCCAAGGGCGGCGTGATTGTCATCGCTGACAGCGTGAAGGCATAAGGAGGAAAGCAAGATGAAATTTGACGTTTTAGACAAAAGCGGCAAGAAGGTTTCTGACATTGAGCTTTCCGACGCCGTATTCGGTATCACCCCCAACGAGCGTGTCATGCACGCCGCTGTGGTAAACTTCCTGGCCAACCAGCGCCAGGGTACCCAGAGCACCAAGACCCGTTCCGAAGTTTCCGGCGGCGGCAAGAAGCCCTGGCGGCAAAAAGGCACTGGACGCGCCCGGCAAGGCTCTACCCGCAGCCCGCAATGGACTCACGGTGGCATCGCCTTGGGCCCCAAACCCCGCGATTACAGCTACACCCTGAACAAGAAGGTAAAGCGTTTGGCTATTAAGTCTGCTCTGTCCGACAAGGCTGCGGGCGGCAATCTGATCATTGTCGACGCCCTGACCATGGATGAGTACAAGACCAAGACCGCCGCTGCCATCCTGAACGCTGTCGGCGCTACCGGCAAGACTTTGGTTGCTACCGCTGTTGCAGATGAAAAGTTTGTCAAGAGCGTTTCCAACATCGCCGGTGTCAAGACCAGCATGGCCTCCAATATCAACACCTATTTCGTGCTGAATGCCGACAAGCTGGTCGTTGATCTGGACGGCGCAAAGAAACTCGAGGAGGTCTTCGCGTAATGAAAGTTGCACCGCAGGAAATCGTGCTGGCTCCGGTCATCACCGAAGCCTCCATGGCCAATCTGGCACTGAAGAAATACACCTTCAAGGTGGCTGATAGCGCCACCAAGATCGACATCGCCGCTGCTGTTGAGGAGCTGTTCGGTGTCAAGGTCGAGAAGGTTAACACCATGCATGTGCGCGGCCGTATGCGCCGTCAGGGTATGCACCAGGGTATGACCTCCGGCTACAAGAAAGCCATCGTCACCCTGAAAGCTGACAGCAAGGGCATTCCCTTCTTCGAGAGCATGGTCTAATGGGTGTGCGGCAGGCCTTGGGCCTGCCCTTCAGACAGCTGCATAGCTGTCATCTTCACACCCGAGTATGGGTGAATGAACCCGATAATTTCATTTTACAAAGGAGAATACCGAAATGGCTATTAAAAAGTACAGCCCGACTACACCGGGCCGCCGCGGTATGACTACACAGGATTATTCCTGCCTGTCGAAAGTGGCACCCGAGCGTAGCCTGCTGGAGCCGATGAAGAAATCGGCCGGTCGCAACTCTTACGGCCGTATCACCGTCCGCCATCACGGCGGCGGCAACCGTACTAAGTACCGTGTGATCGATTTCAAGCGTGACAAGGTGGATATGCCCGCCAAGGTCCTGACCCTGGAGTACGATCCCAACCGCAGCGCTCTGATCAGCCTGGTCCAGTACGAGGACGGCGAAAAGCGTTATATCATTGCTCCCGAAGGCATGAATGTAGGCGACACCATTATGAGCGGCGCAAATGCCGACATCAAGCCCGGCAACTGCCTGCCCTTCGCCAACATCCCTGTTGGTACTGTTATCCACAACATTGAAATGTATCCCGGCAAGGGCGCCCAGCTGGTTCGCTCCGCCGGCAACATGGCTCAGCTGATGGGTAAAGAGAATGGCTACGCTCTGGTTCGTCTGCCCAGCGGTGAGATGCGTCAGTTTACCTTGAACTGCATTGCTACCGTTGGTCAGGTCGGCAATCTGGATCATGAGAATGTAAACTACGGCAAAGCCGGTCGTGTCCGTCACATGGGTTGGCGTCCCACCGTTCGCGGTTCCGTCATGAACCCCTGTGATCACCCCCACGGCGGTGGTGAGGGCAAGTGCCCTGTCGGCCGTAGCGGACCGGTCACTCCCTGGGGCAAGCCTGCTCTGGGCCTGAAGACCCGTTCTCAGAAGAAGGCCAGCAACAAGTTCATCGTCAAGCGTCGTAACGGTTAAAGAAAGGAGAACACACAAATGGGTAGAAGTGTTAAAAAGGGACCTTTTGTACAGCCTGTTCTTCTGAAGCGCGTGCGCGAGATGAACGCTGCCGGTGAGAAGAAAGTGCTCAAGACCTGGAGCCGTTCCTCCACCATTTTCCCCGATTTTGTCGGACATACTTTTGCGGTGCATGATGGCCGTAAGCACGTCCCCGTGTATGTGACCGAAGATATGGTCGGCCACAAGCTGGGCGAGTTTGCCCCCACCCGCACCTTCCGCGGCCATGCCGGCGCGAAGACTACGAAGTAAGGAGGAAGTTCAAATGGAAGCAAAAGCTTATCTGCGCTATGTTCGCATTGCTCCGCGTAAGGTTCAGATCGTTTGCGATATGATCCGTAACCAACCGCTGGACAAGGCACTGGCGATGATGAAATATACCCCGAAAGCAGCCTGCGAGCCTCTTTACAAGCTGGTGAAAAGCGCTGCTGCCAATGCTGAACACAACTTCAACATGGACAAGAACAACTTGTATGTCTCCGAGTGCTTTGTCACTCCCGGACCCATCCTGAAGCGCATCCGCGCCCGCGACAAGGGTCGTGCATACAGAATCCTCAAGAGGACCAGCCACATCACGGTTGTCCTTAAAGAGATGGAAGGCTAAGGAGGTAAACTATGGGTCAGAAAGTCAATCCCCACGGTTTGCGTGTAGGCGTCATCAAGGATTGGGACAGCCGCTGGTTTGCCGGCAAGAAGACCTTCGGTGATACTCTGGTAGAGGATTACAACCTCCGCAAGGTATTGAAGAAGCAGCTGTTTGCCGCAGGCGTTGCCAAAATCGAGATCGAGCGCACCGCTGATCGCGTGAAAGTTAACATCTACTGCGCTAAGCCCGGTATGGTCATTGGCCGTCAGGGCGCCGAGAAGGACAAGCTGCAGGAGCAGGTCAAGAAGCTGATCGGCAAGGAAGCAATCGTCAATATTGTTGAGATTCACAACCCCGATACCAACGCTCAGCTGGTTGCCGAGAATATCGCTGCTCAGCTGGAGCATCGCACCTCTTTCCGCCGTGCAATGAAGATGTGCATCGGTCGTACCATGCGTATGGGCGCCAAGGGTATCAAGTGCAATGTCTCCGGCCGTCTGGGCGGTGCTGATATTGCTCGCAGCGAGGAGTATCATGAGGGCACCATTCCCCTGCAGACCCTGCGTGCTGATATCGACTACGGCTTCGCAGAGGCCGCTACCACCTACGGCCGCATCGGCGTTAAGGTGTGGATCTACAAGGGTGAGGTGCTGAAGGGTCAGGCCCCCGCTGAGGAAGTACGCCCCCCCAAGAGATTTGACGGTGAGCGTCGTGACCGCCGCAATGGCGACCGCCGCGCTCCCCGCAGAGAAGGAGGCAACCAATAATGTTACTGCCTAAGCGTGTTAAGTACCGTCGCGTTCAGCGCGGTCGCATGACCGGTAAAGCCAGCCGTGGCAATAAGGTCAACCAGGGTGAATACGGCATCATGGCTATGGAGCCCTGCTGGATCACCTCCCGTCAGATTGAGGCCGCCCGTATCGCTATGACCCGTTACATCCGTCGTGGCGGTCAGGTTTGGATCAAGATTTTCCCGGATAAGCCGGTAACCGAAAAGCCTGCTGAGACCCGCATGGGCTCCGGTAAAGGCAGCCCCGAATATTGGGTAGCTGTTGTCAAGCCGGGCCGCGTCATGTTCGAGATCGGCGGCGTAGCCAAAGATCAGGCCATGGAGGCTCTGCGTCTGGCTATGTACAAACTGCCTTGCAAGTGCAAGATCGTGGCTCGTGAAGAGGAGGCTGCAGAATGAAAGCCAGTGAAATCGCCAAGATGAACAGCGCTGATCTGACCAAAAAGCTCGACGAGCTGAAGGCTGAGCTGTTCAACCTGCGTTTCCAGCACGCCATCAATCAGCTGGACAATCCGGGCCGCATTGCCGTCGTCAAGAAGGACATCGCCCGTGTGAAGACCGCCCTTCGTGCTCTTGAGCTGAAGGCTGAATAATCAGAGAGGAGATAAGACACATGGAAGAGCGTAACCTGAGAAAGACCCGTGTGGGTATCGTTGTCTCTGACAAGATGGACAAGACCATCGTCGTGGCCGTCCGTGACAACGTCAAGCATCCTCTCTACAAGAAGATCATCAAGCGCACCGTGAAGTTTAAGGCACATGACGAGAACAACGAGTGCGGCA
>DCHC01000043.1:30753-31404 GCA_002314755.1 Faecalibacterium sp. UBA1762
TGGAGACCCGTCCCCTGTCCAAGGAAAAGCGCTGGAGACTGGTCAATATCATCGAAAAGGCAAAATAAGATTTTCAGAGATGGGGCGGTTCATCATCCGCCCAGGATGTCTGCGCGGGCAATTAGCCCCGCAGCATCTTCACCAACAATAAGGAGGAACGCACTGTGGTACAGATGCAAACCTATCTCAAGGTAGCAGACAACACCGGCGCAAAAGAAATTATGTGCATCCGCGTGTTGGGCGGCACCCGTAAGAGATATGCAAGAGTGGGCGACGTTATCGTAGCCTCTGTTAAGAAAAGCACTCCCGGCGGCGTCGTCAAAAAGGGCGATGTAGTCAAGGCTGTCGTCGTTCGTACGAAGGACGCCCTGCGCCGTGAGGATGGCAGCTACATCCGTTTTGACGAGAACGCAGCTGTTATTATCCGTGAAGACAAGAATCCGAGAGGCACCCGTATTTTTGGACCTGTTGCCCGCGAACTGCGTGAGAACGGCTATCTGAAAATCCTGAGCCTGGCTCCGGAATCGCTGTAAGGAGGATAAGAAATATGAATACTCTCCATATCAAAACCGGCGATACCGTTATGATCATCAGCGGTAAGGATCGTGGTAACAAGGGCAAGGTTCTGCAGGTCAGCCCCAAAGAGGGTAA
>DCHC01000036.1:0-228 GCA_002314755.1 Faecalibacterium sp. UBA1762
TGAGATCGAGTACGACAAGATCGACGCAGTGCGCGGCATGGATATCTGCTTTGTTACCACTGCTTCTACCGATGAAGAGGGTAAGGCTCTGCTGAAGGCAATGGGCGCCCCCTTTGCAAACTAAGGGAGGGAAAATAAGTGGCTAAACTGAGCATGAAACTGAAGCAGCAGGCTGAACCCAAGTTCAGCACTCGCGCTTACACCCGCTGCAAGATCTGCGGCCGTCCC